>RHKR01000429.1 GCA_008363265.1 Chlorobiota bacterium | reverse complement strand
GGGCGCGCCTGATGAGAAGCGGAACTTGAAACTTGCCTCCCAGCTTTCATCGAACTGATATCCACCTGAAAGACTCATCAACCACTCCTGATTGTATTTGCCTGTTCTGGCAACACCGTCGAGGGCAGTGTTCTCTATCTGCGACCATGTCAGACTAAGAATACCATAAAACGGGATCTCCGAAAGTTTCTTTTGAGCCGAGAACTCGATACCTTTCGCGATACCTGTTCCCGCGCTGGTAAGCGGTTCAAAGCCGAACGACTCAAAGTTGTTATCGGATCCCTCAAAACCGGCACCCGTGTTCGAAAGAACCACATAAGGACGGGCAAGACTCGCGGGGTAATCAAGATATTTCTTGTAAAAACCTTCCAGTTTCAGGATCGCGTCTTCGCTAACGCGGTGTTCGACGCCAAGGACATACTGGTCAACCCTCATCGGTTTCAGATCAGTGTTTCTCGCGTCAGCGATCAGCCAGATGTAAGAAGGCGCCTGGTGATAAACACCTGTCGAGAATGAGATACCGGTTTCTGGGTTGAACTTGTACTCTATCGAGAATCTCGGGCTCAGCCTGAGGCCGCTTGTGATCCCGTTGAAATCATCCACTCTGAATCCCGCGTTGAAGAGGAGTCCCGCGGTGAAGCGATGCGTAACATTCGCGAAAGCGCTGTATTTGTAGAAATTCTTATCAGTTTTAACTGAATCCACGGGGAGTCTCTCGCCGAATGAGGTTCTGAACTTCGGCAGTTTAACATCAAATGAAGTGGTTATGTACTCACCCTGTACACCGGTTGTCAGTTCCGTGATCTTCGAGAACTGGTGGAAATACTCAAATTTCAGTTTGTTCTCGGCCTCCCTCGAAACATTCAGGAAGATCGGATTCAGGAGCGAATCGCTCTGTCTTGAATCGTAGTCGATGAAATTCCTCGAAAGTGTAATCTTGTAGTAGCCCTTCGGAAGGAGGTTTGTGAAGGTCAGCCCGGTGCCGTACTGTATCTGGTTGCTTCCGAGCACCCGTGAATTGTCGTACCTTTGGTCTTCGGTGTCGTTAAAAAATCTTACATTGTCAAAAGCACTTATGAAGAGGTACGAAATCTTCTTGTTCTTGTCGATGTTCCAGTCATATTTCGCCAGCACATCATAATACTCGGGAACAAAGCCGAATCCGGCAGCCTTGAAGATGAAATCGAGGTAGCTTCTTCTTGCCGAGAAGATGAAGTTCGAGTTCTCAGAAAGGGGACCCTCGAGGTTCAGACCGAACTGTGAGGCTGAAATGGTGGCCTTTCCACCCAGGCGGTCGGTTCTTCCATCCCGGAGATCGATCTTCAGAACTGATGAAAGTTTGTCGCCATAGATCGCTGAGAAGCCGCCCGTGGAGAAGACCGATTCCTTAACGAAATCGAGGTTCACGAACGAAAGGGGTCCGCCCGTCGCGCCCTGCGATCCAAAATGGTTGATAGTCGGCAGTTTCACGCCATCCAGAACATAAAGGTTTTCGGAGGGTGCACCACCTCTTACCACGAGATCGTTTCTCCCCGCGGAAGCGTTCGCTACACCCGGCAGGATCGAAAGCGCCCGCACCACATCCTCGAATCCGCCCGGCGCCCGCCGCAATTCCTCATATGAGAATGAAGTCGTCGAGTTAACATCAGTCGGCGGATTGTAGAAATAGTCGGAAGTGATCGTAACATCCTTCAGCTGAACTGATGTCTCCTCTATCTGTATTGCCAGCTCAGCGGGTTTCGTGTTGGTAACCACCACATCGGAAAGGGTAATGGTGGCAAACCCCACCGCGGATACCCTGACCTGATAAGAGCCCGGCTGCAAACCGTCGATGGTGAATGTACCATCCTCGGCGGTTGTCGCTCCTTTTTGCGTCCCCAGAACCACCACAGTGGCAAAAGGTACCGGCTGCTTCGAAGCGATGTTTGTAACTTTACCTTTAATCATTCCCGCGGAAGGGGCAGCGCCCGCTATCGCGGTTATAAATATCATAAACAATACGAATGCTTTAATATTTCTCATATCTACCTTGTTTTAACTACACTCGTAACTTTTTATAGTGAAGAATAGTTCAATTAATTTTTCGAATCACTCTCGCCTTTCTTTCTTCGAACCACTCAAGCCTTGCTTTTCTTCGAACCACTCTCCCCTTAATCCCCTCTCGCCTTCCAATGCCACAGGCATCCCTGTGGGAGGCAAGCGGGGAAACGGCTGAAGAAAAATGTCCGAATCAGGATCTACAGGATTTAAGGATTAGCAGGATTAATCCGCCTTATCGAGAAATAATACCTAATCCGCCACGGCGGACTTACATCTAATACCTATTAAGCTCCGACCGCCGGAAATTCTTTATCGCGCTTCTGCTTAGGCCGATTGCTCTTGGCATTCGTGCCAACTATTTACAATGAGCCCGCTCTGGCGGGCGACATACGATAGCCCCTTGCGTTAGCAAGGGGGTTGAAGCGTACCACCACCAACACCAGAGCCCGCCTCTGGCGGGCGAAATATCGTCGGGCACAACGATTGAATCCCTTGTATCCGATTGTGCATAATGTGTATTTTGGTGGCCCACAACTGGACACTATTGTTGACCACTCCTTTGCATTTCCTGATACAGTCGAAAAAAATGCCATTTTTCAAGCAAGGAATTGGCCCGTGGATTTTGATGGAGACGGATATGAGGAGTTGATCATTACATCCATGTCGTTATTTGTTACACGCAAAGGTCCCTACGCCGGAATTTTTGTATTTAAGACGAACGAAAATCTCTCTCCAATGGAATACAAGATAATAACTGATTTTCCTGATACTCTTTATACCATTGCTAATGCCGAAAAGTATTTCGGAGATATAGACGGAGACGGAAAAGATGACATGACCTTTTACCAACACGGGGTTTACACGGAATTGGGATTAAAGGATAGACGCCGGTTTTATTATGGAAATGATTCTCTGGATTTTAGCAATTATTACCAATTCAGTGATGACACGCTCCGAAGTA
>RHKR01000428.1 GCA_008363265.1 Chlorobiota bacterium | reverse complement strand
CCAATTCTTGAAAAACTGTCTACTCTCCATGATGAAAAGAACTGGGATGAGATGAAAAAGGTGGCACACAAGTTCAAACCGACTCTCTCATATGTCGGTATTAAGGAACTTGAAGGGGTAGTGCCCCAACTGGAAAAATATGCCCTTGATCAGGACCCCAACGGGAATATCCCGGAACTGATTGAAACGCTAAATTACTTTTGCAGTGAAGCTCTCGATGAGATCAGGAGACATTTTGGTGAAACCACAGAGAATGAAGGACAATAATGGACATTCTGATAGCAGATGACCTTCTGGAAACAAGACTTATACTGAAATCGATAATCAGAAAACTCGGCCACAATGTTACAACCACTGAAGACGGTGTGGAGGCATGGGAGGCACTTCAGGCCAATCCCGGTATTTCGCTGATCATCAGTGACTGGGAGATGCCGAACATGACAGGCATAGAGTTGTGTAAAAAGATCAGAAACTCGGATCTCGGACGTTATGTTTACATTATCCTGCTCACCGCCAAGAATGAGAAGAACGAACTTGTTGAGGGGATGGAAGCGGGCGCGGATGATTTTATAACCAAGCCTTTTAATAATCAGGAACTTAACGTCAGGATCAGGGCAGGTGAGCGGATCATCAGGCTGCAGGAAGACCTTGAAGAGAAAAATCACAAGCTCCTGAAATACAACGAGCGGCTTGAAAAAGACCTTAAAGCCGCCGCGGAACTGCAGAAGAGCCTCCTGCCGAAGGAGGAACTGGAGATTTTCGACCTTTCGTTCGAATCGATATTTGTACCCTCTCTTTTTGTGGCGGGTGACATTTTCAATTATTTCCAGCTCGATGAAGACAATGTGGGCTTTTACCTGCTGGATGTTTCGGGGCATGGTGTTTCCTCGGCAATGCTCTCCTTCACACTGAGCAAATTCCTCGACGTAAACCAGGGTGACACACGCGGCGTGCTTAAGACCTGGTCGGAAGATGAGATGCGTTTCACGAACACCCCTGCTGATCTGGTACTCTCGCGGCTGAACAAATCGTTCGAGATGGGTTTTGATGTTATGCAGTACTTCACCATGGTTTACGGTAAATACAACAGGAAAACACGGGAGATGGAGCTGAGTCTCGGAGGGCATCCTCCGGTAATAATCCGGCACCCGGACGGGTCGACCGAAGTGGTGGATCTCAGCAGTATCCCGATCGGGATGTTCGACAATTCCGAGTACGAAAAGGCAACTGTGATCCTGCAGCCGGGTGACACGGTTTTCATTTATTCTGACGGTTTCTGTGAATGTTTCGACACCGGGGACGGCAAGGTGACTGAAAAAATGACTGTCTGGATCGAAGGAAACGGTTCATCCGGGAAAGAGGAATTTAACGGGGCAATAAGGGAGAAGATGCGGGGATATTATGAAAACAACCCCGAAGCTGACGATATTTCGCTGCTTATGATAACAGTAAACTGACCCTGTGGAGGTCAGTTTACCGCACCAATTTTAATTAATCACTCTCATCATAGTTGAGAACGGGGCGCAGCCACTTCTCAATCTCTTCGAGGCTCATACCTTTTCTTCTGTGGTAGTCGAGCACCTGATCCTTGTTCAGTTTTCCTGTAGTGAAATATTTCGACCCGGGATGTGAGAAGTATATTCCGCACACCGCCGCAGTCGGGTACATAGCCAGGTTCTCGGTCAGGTTGATGCCTGTTCTTTCTGATACGCCGAGAAGATTGAAGAGTGTGATCTTCTCCGAGTGGTCAGGGCAGCCCGGGTAACCGGGTGCGGGCCTGATGCCTGAATATTTTTCACCGATCAACTCATCATTGGATAACTTTTCATCAGCGGCATAACCCCAGAGCTCTTTTCGTACCACTTCATGGAGGTACTCGGCAAAGGCCTCAGCCAGACGGTCGGCGAGGGCTTTGACCATGATCGCTGAATAATCGTCATGATCGGCTTCGAACTGTTTAACCAGTTCATCAACTCCGATTCCGGCGGTCACGGCGAAGAGGCCAATGTAGTCCTTCTTGCCCGATTCTTTGGGAGCCACGAAGTCGGAAAGACAGAGATTCGGCAGACCGCTTGCTTTTATCGCCTGCTGTCTGAGGAAGTGGAACTCGGCCAGAATACCGTGTCTTTCTTCACCTGTGTAAACCTCTACGTCATCATGGTTGGTAGTGTTCGCGGGGAAAATCCCCACAACACCGTTCGCCTGCAGGAGTTTCTCATTCACGATCCTGTCAAGAAGCGCGTTGGCATCAGCGAACAGTTTCTTTGCCTCGGTTCCGTACTTTGCTGTTTCGAATATCTCGGGATACTTGCCTCTCATCTCCCATGCCTGGAAGAAGGGGGTCCAGTCGATATATTTCCTCAGTGTCTCAAGTGAAAAGTTGATATATTCGATAACGCCTGTCTTATTAGGAACGGGTGGTGTATAATCTTCCCAGCCGGGATTGAAGCGGTTCTTCCTCGCCTCGGCGATCGAAACAAACTCTTTCATATCCTGCTTTTTCCTGTGATCTTCGCGGAGTTTGTCGTATTCTTCGCGGATTGAGGCAGCAAACTCACCACGGGCCTCGTTGCTCACAAGTTTGGCTGCAACGGGCACGCTGCGTGATGCATCAAGTACGTGTACGACAGGAGCTGAGTAATTCGGGGCAATCTTGACAGCTGTGTGCACTCTTGAAGTTGTGGCACCGCCGATCAGAAGCGGGATGTTCATCTTTCTGCGTTCCATCTCCTTGGCCACACTTACCATCTCGTCGAGAGACGGGGTGATAAGTCCGCTAAGTCCGATAACATCAACATTTTCTTTGATCGCAGTGTCAAGGATTTTTTCAGTCGGCACCATCACACCAAGATCGATAACATCGAAATTGTTACAGCCGAGTACCACACCCACGATATTCTTACCGATATCATGAACGTCACCTTTAACGGTGGCCATAAGTATCTTTCCGGCACTTTGTGCTGAACCGGGTGATCTCTTCTTTTCTTCTTCGATATAAGGGATAAG
>RHKR01000427.1 GCA_008363265.1 Chlorobiota bacterium | reverse complement strand
GGAGGTCTCGGCTTCCTCGAACCGGTTGATTTCATCTCGACCGAGACAACTGTAAGGGTGGAAGAGAACAGTAAACAGAACGATATAGCCAAAATATATCTGCTCGATCTCGCGTATTTCCTCGACGAAAAGAACACGATACGCGGTTCACAGTCGATTCTGCAGGATATATTCATTTTCGAGAACAGTTCAAGCCTCAATTTCCGGTTGAGATTCAATGAGCGGAGAAGTCTTACCGAATTCAGCGGTGGGGTTGAGAAAGGCCTTTTCTCAGAAAAGAGCGTAAGAGCGAGGCTCCGTTTGGTGAGGGAATTCAGCATCCAGACAGACGTTGTACTTTCAGCGAATAATCTCGCTGCACCTGTTGCCTCCCTGAGAAACAGGAAGATCAGCTCGACAGACTTCATTTTCGATTTTTCTTACCGTCCGGAGAATTTTATTGAAACAGGCCTGATCATAAAGACGGGAACAACCACCGATGAGTATCCGGTGAAGCCGACAGAACTGAAACTGAACAGCCAGACACTAAGAGTGAATCTTTCTTTTGCAGGTTCCGGCAGGCTAAGATTCGAGGTTGAAAGAACTGAACTCATCCGGAACGAGACGGAGAACTTTCTTCCATTCGAACTAACTAACGGAAATCTTATCGGCAAGAACTACTACTGGCGCCTAAATTTTGACTACAGGATCTCCACCAATCTTCAGAGCACGCTCGGTTATGACGGGCGTTCACAAGGTGGCGGCAGAGTGATCCATACCGCCCGCGCTGAAGTGAGGGCATTCTTTTAAAAAGGATATAAAATGAAAATAATTGATGATATTATCGAAGCCCATGTATTCAGGATTGTTGAAGGTGATGTACACTTCCTGGTCCTGAAGCGTGCCGCTAACGAAGAAGTTTACCCGGGAGTGTGGCAGCCGATCACCGGACGGATGCATGAGGGGGAAAAGGCGTGGGAAGCTGCTATCAGGGAGATCAAGGAAGAGACGGGTCTCTCGCCTGAATCGTTCTGGGTGGTTCCGAATGTTAATTCTTTTTACAATCCCGTGAAGGACACCGCCAGTCTCATCCCCGTTTTCGCCGCGAAAGTTGCAGAAAACGCTGAAGTGGTGCTTTCTGAAGAGCATAATGACTTCATGTGGGCATCTATTGAAGAGGTGTTGCCGCACCTCGCTTGGCCCGGACAGCGCAGGTCGGCTGATATCATTCAGAGATACTTCAGGGATGAAAAATTTTATTTCGACCTTGTAAAGTTGATTTAGAGTTGAAATTTTTGTTAATTACAAAGTTAAGATTTTTTAATTTTCACAAATAAAACCGAGAACAAGGAGTCACGCTTGAGCCTGTTAATAGTAGGATCCGTAGCATTTGATTCAGTATCAACCCCTTTCAAGTCCGTCGATAACGCCCTTGGTGGATCAGCAACCTACATCTCCCTTTCCGCGAGCTATTTCACAGCACCCGCGTACATAGTCGGAGTGGTAGGGGATGATTTCCCGAAGAAGTATTTCGACCTTCTTGAGTCCCACAATGTTAATCTTATGGGAGTTCAGGTGGTTGAAGGAGGTAAAACATTCAGATGGGCGGGCAGATATCACTACGACCTCAATACCCGTGACACTCTTCTGACCGAACTGAATGTCTTCGAGTCATTCGATCCAGTCATACCCGAAAAACTCACAAGGTCAACTTACGTGTGTCTCGGCAACATCGATCCGACACTTCAGCTCAAGGTGCTCGATCAGCTCGAATCCCCCCAGTTCGTTGTTTGCGACACGATGAACTACTGGATCGAAGGCAAACAGGAAGAGCTCAAAAAAGTATTGAAGCGAAGCGATGTACTGATCATCAACGATTCTGAAGCCAGGCTCCTTTCGAATGAACCCAACCTGATCAAATCAGCCAAGGTGATCAGGGATATGGGCGCGAGGATACTTATCATCAAGAAAGGTGAGCACGGCGCGCTGCTGTTTATGGAAGATACTGTCTTCTCGGCTCCTGCTTATCCGCTTGAAATGATCAACGATCCTACCGGCGCGGGCGACACTTTTGCCGGTGGTTTTATCGGTTATCTCCACAAAACACAGGATCTCAGCCCCGCGAATATTAAACGCGCGGTCGTCTATGGAAGCACCATGGCTTCATTCTGCGTTGAGCAGTTCAGCACAGAGGCCCTTGAAAACCTTTCAACCCTCCGAATTCAGGATCGTTACAGGGAATTTATGACGATCTCAAGATTTGATGAGATCTGACGACTATTTCTCACTGAAGTTTGAAGGCGGCGGCCTTGTTTACATTGATCAAACAAGGCTGCCGGCTTCCGAGCATTTCATCCACACAGAAGACTACAAAAGGGTGGCGGAGTCAATAAAGCGACTCGAAATCCGTGGTGCCCCGTTAATAGGTGTGGCTGCAGCATATGCCTTGGCCCTCTCCCAAAAACAGGGTTACAGCAAAAAGCACTTTTATAAAGTGGCTGACACCCTTGCCTCAACACGTCCGACAGCAGTAAACCTCTTCAACGCTCTCAGTAGAATGAAGAAACTCCATGATGATCTTCCCCCCGCTGAAAGGTCATATGAGGTTTTTCTGAACGAAGCCATCGCCATTCACCGTGAGGATGAAGAGATGTGCGAGGCGATCGCTGCCAACTGGAGTAAAATTTTCAAAGCCAACTCCGTGGTTCTGACCCATTGCAACACAGGAAAACTTGCCACAGGAGGCATCGGCACAGCCTTTGGAGTTATAAGGCGGGGTTTCGAGGCGGGCAAGGTATCGTTCGTCTATGCTGATGAAACCAGACCACTTTTTCAGGGTCTGAGGCTCACCTCTTACGAGCTCGGGAAGACAGGTATTCCTTTCAAAGTGATTACTGAATCAACCGCCGGGGTTCTGATCCGCGACGGGAAGATAGATGTGGTTATCACGGGTGCTGACAGGATCGCTTCAAACGGTGACTCGGCCAACAAACTTGGAACTTTCACTCTCTCTGTCCTCTGCAAGGCATATGGTGTGCCTTTCTATATTGCCGCGCCTTCGACTAC
>RHKR01000426.1:3079-5448 GCA_008363265.1 Chlorobiota bacterium | reverse complement strand
ATGTCGCTGTTGAAAACGTTTCCTACAGCGAATACGTGATCAGAGGAAGTTCCTCCCCTGTCTCCCCCACAATTAACATTGCAGGTTTCCCCGGTTCTGAGGTAAAGGTCGAACTGACAGAGAACGGTGCAGTGGTCGCGACCGAAACTGTATCCCTCGAGAAGAACGGGACCACCTCCGTTATATTCAATTATGTACCCAAAACAACAGGGATGAAAAAACTGGCTGTGAGGGCTCAGACATTTCCTGAAGAAGTAAATAAAGCCAACAATTCATTCCCTTTCTTCATAAATGTCATCGACAACCGGAAGAAAGTGCTCGTACTTTCAGGCGCGCCAACCCCGGATGTCGCCTTCGTGAAGAATGCACTATCGGGTGATTCAACCATTACTGTCCGTTCCATGACCTTTGATGCCGGTACGGTACCCCTTGAAAAAGATATCAACAACCCGGTTTTCGACAGTACCGGAGTGCTCTATCTACTTAATTACCCCTCAGCCGCCATCCCGGCTGAAGTTGCGGATAGAGTAATTCAACTCGTCTCAGAACGCAACATCCCATTCTTCATTCTGATCAACCAGTACTCGGATATGGTGAAACTGAAAAAACTCGAGCCATTTCTCCCTGTCACGATAGCGGCAGGTTCAGGTGTCGATTATGAAGGCCAGCCCGGTATGACCGAAGGAGTTGAACGTGACCCGATATTCTACACTTCCTCACCTGACGCGGTGAAGGAGTGGGAGTCGCTACCCCCTGTTTACATCCCCAACATAAAGGGTGTGGCAAGACCTGAGAGCAAGGTTCTGGCGAGGGTGAAACTTAACTCGAAGTTGCTCCCCGATCCACTGATCGTCAGCAGGAATTTCGGTTCAAAACGGTCTGTGGCAATCATTGCCGCGGATATCTGGAAGTGGAAACTCAGGGCAAAAAATGAAAAACTCTTCGACGATTTTCTCTTCAGTTCCGCCAAGTGGCTCGGCGCTGTTAAAGACAGAAAACAATTCACCATCCGCACGAACAAGCGGTTCTACTCGCGAAATGAACAGGTTGAGTTTATCGCCGAAGCATATAACGAATCTTTTGATCCCCTCTCCGATGCGGAAGTGAAAGTTGATCTGACAACGCCGGGTGGTAAAACCGTATTTACACTATCCCCGGCCGGCGCGGGTGTCTATCTGGGTGTATACAAACCTGAAAGCCCGGGTGATCATTCATTTTCGGCTGTTGCCACTCTCGATGGTAAACCGGCAGGGACCGATCAGGGGATCTTTAATGTGGGCGATGTTGATATTGAGATGCTCGATCCTTATACCAATACCACCCTCCTGCGCGATCTTTCAGGTATATCTGGAGGCTCATTCTACACTTACAGGAATTACCTCCCCCTATTCGATGAACTGAAGAAGTACAATGAAGAGGCTGCCCAAAAAGTAAAACTGAATGTCTCCCACCAACTCTGGAGCAATCCATGGTTGCTCGGATTGCTTGTTCTTCTCCTCTCGGCCGAGTGGTTTTTCAGAAAAAGGGAAGGAATGGCGTAGTGCCCGGGAATCTTACCCGCGCTATCGCGGATATAGTCTCCCCCAGGTTCTGTGTGGGGTGTGAGGAGCGGCTTTCCCTGGGCGAACGATACATCTGTGAAACCTGTCTGAAAGGAATCCCCCTCCTTAATGATTCCGGCCTCTCCGAAGCAGAACTTAATCACTTCCCCGATGGGGTCATCGACAAGATGATCGCGATCTCCTGGTTCTCAGAAACCTCCCCGCTGCGTCACCTGATCCATAATTTGAAGTATTTCGACGATTTTCCGGTCGGAAAGTTTCTTGGTCATTTGCTATGGAAAATGCAGCAGGCGCGGTTTGAGCGGATAAACATCGACCTGATCATCCCTGTCCCCCTTCATAAATTACGTCTGGTTGAGCGGGGTTACAATCAATCCTTCGAGATCGCCTCGGGATTGGCGGCAGGTTTGACCAAAAAGGTTGAGAATGATGTGGTCGAACGGTCACGATTTACACACCAGCAGGTGGGTTCTGTAAATAGACATGAACGTGAAATTAATATGCGGAAGGCTTTTTCGGTTCTTCGCCCATTGGCAGTTACGGGAATGGATATATTGATCGTGGATGATGTAATTACTACAGGCTCAACTATCCGGGGGGTGGCAACAGAACTGATGGAGGCAGGTGCCGCATCAGTTCATGCAGCCTCAATTCTTATAGCCTGATCACATCTTCTCGGGGGATGTAACGCCCAGAATGCCCAAACCGTTGGCAATCACCAGCTTAACGGCGTGTACAAGCGCAAGCCTCGCCGAGGCAAGCTTCGTTTCACTTCCAATGATCCTGCAGACAGTGTAAAACTTGTGA
>RHKR01000426.1:0-3048 GCA_008363265.1 Chlorobiota bacterium | reverse complement strand
TTGTGAAATGCCGCAGCGAGCTCTTCAAGGTAGGCACAGAGCACAACCGCATCAAGCACTTTCGCAGCGTTTTCGACCGCCTCCGGGAAAAAGAGAAGTTTCTTTATAAGCCGCTGCTCCTCATCCGTAACAAGCAGATCAAGCCCTTCAGTGGAGAGTTGTAACCCCTCCTGCTCTGTCATCCTGATTATCGAGCAGATCCTTGCATGGGCATACTGCAGGTAGAAAACAGGATTTTCTTCCGAGTGCTTAACAGCGAGATTAAGATCGAAGTTAAGATGCGTCGAAATTGCCCTCATGTTGAAGAAGTAGCGCACCACGTCAGAACCCACCCAGTCGATCAGTTCATCGAGTGTGATGTAGTTGGCCTTACGGGTCGACATTTTAACCGCCTTACCGTCTTTAATGATCGTGACGAACTGGTGGATCATCACCTTTACTTTCCCGGTATCATAGCCGAGTTCTGAAAGTGCCGCCAGCACATCAGGATAGGTGGCAGTGTGATCAGAACCGAAAAGGTCAACTATAAAATCGTAACCCCTGTCAAATTTTGTGGCGTGATAGGCGATATCAGGCAGCCTGTAAGTGGGTTCACCGGTGTTCTTTACTATAACTTTATCTTTTTCATTGCCGAGCTCGGAAAGTTTCAGCCATACTGCACCATCTTTTTCATAGCTGAGGCCTTTTTCCTTGAAGGTATCCAGAAGTCCCTGGATCTTGCCATCGTCATAGAGAGAGTTCTCGTTGAAGAATATCTTGTGCTTGATACCAAGTCTGCCGAGTGTTTTTGAAATGTCTTCGAAGATAACCCTCTCGGCTTCAGCTTTAAAGATACCTTCCGGACCCTCTTCCTTCAGTGAATCACCGTGCTGTTCAAAAAGTCCGCGTGCTATATCAGAGATGTATTCCCCCTGATAATGATCTTCAGGGAATTCCTCCTGCACACCGGTCAGTTCGAGGTATCTTAAACGGACCGAATTGCCGAGAACCCGCATCTGACGGCCGGCATTATTGAAGTAGTACTCACGGTCAACCTCATACCCGGTGGCTTCGAGAAGGTTCGCCATGGTGTCGCCACTTACCGCGTTCCTGCCATGGCCCACGGTAAGGGGTCCGGTGGGGTTGGCGGATACGAACTCCACATTCGCCTTTTTACCTTTGTTGGTATCGGTTTTTCCGAATTTAGCACCTTCTTCAAGGATGTTGCCGACCTTGCCGCTGATGTACTCTTTTTTGAAGTAAAAATTGATAAAACCGGGACCGGCAACCTCAACTTTTTCGATGACAGACGGGTCATGCTGGATCGAATAAATTATTTCGTGAGCCAGATCCCTCGGATTCTTCTTGAGTTTCCTCGCCAAAGTCATGGCTATATTGGTCGAATAATCACCGTGAGATTCATTTTTGGGTATCTCAAAATTCATTTCGGTTTCATCTGTAACACCATACTTGTCACCGAGTGACAGGAAAAGGTCAAGAAGATACTTCTTCAATTTACGCTCCGTCAGGAAAAGTCAGGTTGGAAATTATTTCAGCGGGTCGGTAAGTTCTTCTACCGGTGCATCGCCCCATAATCTTTCAAGATTATAGAACTGTCTCGATTCATTTCTGAAAATATGAACCACTATGTCGGAGAGATCGATCAGAACCCAGGAGAGTGCCTTGAAGCCTTCCTGTTTCCATATCTTCACTCCCTCTTCGGTGAGTCGTTTGTCGATGTTGTCAGCTATGGCTTTTACCTGCATGTCGGATTCCCCACTGCAGATTACGAAGTAATCGGCTATCGTGGTGATACCTCTGAGGTCTAAAAGTTTTACGTCCAGCCCCTTCTTTTCAAATATCGCCTCAGAGATGATATTTAATATCTGAACCTGTTCTGTGTCCCGTTCCGGTTTATCGCTCATATCAATTGTTAAATGGTTTTAAGTTTTTGTAGTCCTTCCCGATAATGATGATCACATCGAGAAGAAAATCTTCATTTATATTTTGTGAAACGTTCTTTTTGGGGTTCACTCCCAATGCTTCCGCTGTTCTCACCGCATTTTCCATGTTTCCCCTGTTATCGATCACCAGGGTTTCTTCAATGTCGAACGATGAGTAGTTTTCGGCGTCGATAATGTCAAAATTCTCTTTTCTTAGGAACTCGGTTACCTTCTCACCAAGTCCTTTTATTCCGCAACCATTGTATATCTTTACCTGGATGAGGCGCTGAACACCCGGTTCCTTGGTGGTTTCTGTAACGGTTTTGCTGCCGAAGATCTTTCCGGCACCTGAATAGATAAAGTATCCGAGGAGAACCAGGAGGATGAGAATGGAGATATTCAGGAGTGTGTTAAGCGGACCGGAGGTCCGCTTGGTCTCTTCTTCTTCGTTTTTAGCTTTGAACAAGCGAAAGTTTCTTTCTAATATCCGAACCAGTCATCGTTGTACGAATTGCCCCACGGGCTCGAGTACCGGGAGAAAGGGCTTCCGTAACCGTAGCCATTGTACATCCCGGCAGGAATGTTTCTGTACTGGATACGGATAACCGTGTCATCCCATGGTTTGAAGTTGAGTTCCGCGCGACTAATATACAATCCGTTGATGTTGTCCTGGAAAGTCTTGCCAAGTGAATTGTAGGGAGAATACACTAATGAAGCATCGAGACGCAGATTCAGATTGTCAGAAAACTTGTAGAACATGCTGTTGGTATAAACTGTTGTAGCTATCCCGTGTTCGCCGAAAGCTGAATATGAAGCATCAAATGAATGACGCATGGAGAAATTCTCTGAATTGAAAAGTCCCGAAAGGAAATTGCCGCCTGATTCTTTTGCGAAGAGACCGTCTCTCACCTCGGGTTGGGTGAACGGGTCTTTCTTGAACTGGGCACTCACGCTTACGGCAATGATCATTGTCAGTAATAAGATCTTTCTCATATCATTCTCCGGTGTTTCTCAGAATAATGTCTAAAACGTTTTTGTGATCTTGTTCGAATCGTCAACAATAACAACTTTTGGCTTGTAGTCTTTCAGCAGGGTGTCATCCATAAGGGCGTAAGAGATCACGATG
>RHKR01000425.1 GCA_008363265.1 Chlorobiota bacterium | reverse complement strand
CACAGGTTTTGTGGTCACTTCAGCACCATCCTTGAAGCCACTCGCTTTCTTCAATTCTTCGAGAAGGAATCCGGGAAGATATGTGGGAAGTTGTCTCTTGACCTTCATAGTAACTGTGAATTCATAATCGCCGATTCCGGTTGCTTTCGCGATCATTAGCGAGGCATTGCCGTTCTCGTCTTTGATTATTGAATATGGACCAGAGGGTGCTTCCGATGTAAGAAGTGCAGGGAATGCTCCGCCACCCGGCCCGCGATTGCCTTCAGATTTGATCTGGTAAACTGCGGATTTTTTCTCTTCATCCGATACAAGACCGGTTGCGTTCACCGGGATCTGCACGGAGTCAGTTCCTATCTGCCATTCACTGTAAGGAATCGGGGCAGAAAGTTCAACATCTCTCTTGTACTGGTCAGCGATACTTGAGACCATTTTTTTCTTGATCTGGTGCTCTTTCTCCATCAGATGATCCCTCTCAAGAATTACAACAAGTAATTCGGTTATGAGAACGATATACATGATGAAGTATACTTGACTCTTTTTCATGTTAATCTCCTTTCAGTTTAAGTGTCGATGATCAGGAGATCTTGGTTTTAAGGTCTGAAAGAGCCTGTAATGACTGCTGTTGAATAACTGTTATCTTCTTGTTCAGTGCGTTATATTGATCGATCACGCTGTTGACAACTTTGATCTGGTCGTCAGCAACTCTCTGAAGTGACTCCAATTCTGCCTTCAGGTCAGCTGAAAGGTTTTTAGGAACAGAGATCACACTGTTCAGAGGTGAATCAACCGCCTTCGGAGCTTCGGGTGCAGCCGGTGCCGCGTGGCCGTAGTCTTCAGGGGTGAAGAATGTTACGACAGCAAGGATCATAAGAAGAAAGAACTCAAGGAAAAGAGCTCCCATTACCCAGTTAGGGTCGATACTTCTTTTTAGTGGTTCTGCCGCATCGGTTGGTGCGCCCAACAAGAAATCCGGAACAATTGCAATTGAACCGGCGATGTCGCCAAGACCTCTTAAGCCCACGATGATGATGAGGATGGCTGCTCCCATGTACACGAAACCCTGAATGTTGTTCGCGTACCTTTCAACAACCGTGTAAACCATGAAACGGCCAAATGATGTTTTTGGTCCTTGACTGGTATTCCCGTTAGCCATGTTAACTCCTATGAATGATGATGATGGATTCGATTAATTAAATAATTTGAAAATTTGCTTCCAAATAATATTCATTTAGGGTACATATTAAAGAATTTCAAATAAAAATGCAACTGTTTTTAAATTTTACGACAGAAATTAAACAATTTTTTGATTTCCCTGCATGATTTAAATCAAAAAAATTCCGAACTATACTTCAAACCACTCAAAAAACTGTTTTAGAGCGTCTTTTCTGTCCTGTGGCATG
Source organism: Chlorobiota bacterium (assembly GCA_008363265.1). Lineage (GTDB taxonomy): Bacteria > Bacteroidota > Ignavibacteria > Ignavibacteriales > Ignavibacteriaceae > UTCHB3. Next base: position 1,670 of record RHKR01000425.1, on the reverse strand, counting down.
TAATAGAAGTTGATACCGCGCGGGGTGATCTCCCAGAATTCCTCATTCTGTGTATTCATGATTATATCCCTGATCTTCCTGATCCTGACGATCGGTTCCACCTTGATGTCTTCAAATATCTTCCTGGCCAGGGTCTCGTCCCCCTTCAGAAGATAATATCCGGCAAGTCTTATCTGGGCTATACGCACTCCCATAAGCGATGTTTCTTCCTTGCTATCCTTTTTCGGCTCGTTATCCTCGATGGGCTGATCCACAGTCAGGAATATATCCAGCATCTTGTCGAGGTTTGGCGACTGAAGGTCATAGGCCTTCTCGTTCAAGAGGCAAAGATCATAAGCTGCAGTTTCAAGTATGAATAAGACGTTGTTCTTTACCGATTCGTGCCCGTAATATTTAAAGTAGTATGAAAGTTCTTCAGCAAGCTTCGGCTTATACTTCAACGTCTCTTCCGCGATCAGACGGTAGTGTTCAAGTGCCGTAAAAACCGTTCTTGGATCTTTTTCACGTATGCCGATCCTCAAGAAGGTGTTCATATACTGAAATGCCATCTGAAGTGTGCCATCATCCTCATTCTTCATGGCTTCGTAAGAGATCAGCTCAACGTTCAGGAGGATACCCGACATTACGTCACGCATCGATTTTCTCCCATGCTCGAACAGCATCTCGTAAAGTTTGAAAACCTTTGTTTCAAGGAATATCTTCTTTTTCTCGATCTTCTTCAGAACATACGGAGCGAAACTGGAGAAATCGGGATCGAGCAACACAGAACCGCTCAGATTGTCCCAGTTATCGGGAAGGCGGTCTTTTATCTTGATGTAGTGCGACAGTACATTCTTCAGCGAATTGATACAAAGCAAAGTACTTGCCCTGTCACCCGACATTATCGAATTTATCGCCACATCACCGATGAAGTTGATCTTCTCATTCACGAGGATCTTTTCACCCTCGATATATTTTCTTCCCTTCCGTCTGCTTTTAACCACATTCTCGAGAACTGTTCTCATCTCATTCTCGACGTACATTAGAAAATTATCGGGTCTGAGGAAGTGGAACACATAATTGAAGTGCGGGATCACGATAACAAGACTCAGTATCACCAGTACGAGAGCCTGGGTTATTGAATAAGCAAAAAGTGCTGTGGCTTCTGCATTGAGCGTGTTAACCACAAGAACTGTCACGATCGCTGTGATAACATATACAAAAAGTATGATCACATTGATACGGTTTTCAAAGAACAGTTCGAATATTTTCGAAGAATATTTGTTTGCAGCCAACTGTACGATGATGGCCAGGGCTGTGATCTCGATCGAGAGAACGCCCGTGACAACCTCACCCAAACCACCGAGTGTGTTCGTGAGTGAATCCACATGCTCGGCATACAAGGCCGCAAGAGGATTGAAGTTAAAATATACGAAGAGATGGTCCATCATCCTGCCAAAGAGATATATAAGCAGCGCACTGACAAAGAGCAGCGCGAGCGGCTTCGTCCATGGAACTGATATCTTTTGGGGCTTGGTGGTTTCTTGATTCATCTATTAAAATTTCAATAAGCAATTTACAAATCTAACAATATCGGGCAAAAAAAAGAGCCGGGGGATTCCGGCTCTTAAAAAATTAACGATAAGTTTACTTGAGAAGCATCATTTTCATCGTTTTATTGAACTTCTTAC
>RHKR01000424.1 GCA_008363265.1 Chlorobiota bacterium | reverse complement strand
TCCCCGGTCTGCGAACCGGCAGTCCACCGGGTGATGCTGAAATCGACGGGCCTCAGGAGCATTCCCTGAGAGTAAAAGAGGGGGTAATCGGCATCGGAGCCGTCTTCGTGGAAGAGGAGCAGACCCCGTGCCCCCATGCTTTTGCATGCGATAATATCGGCCCTTCCCATGTTCGAAGTGGGGCCACTCTCGCCGGTTGAGACGGTAAAAGGCGCCTCGGAGAACACCTCTTGCACGAAATTGTAACCTCCGGAGTGCGCCTGATTATAGCTCCCCGTCACCAGATCAAGACGGTATTTCTCATAGGAATCGAGTACATAAATCAGTGTATCCAGCGGTTTTTTTGCGAGATTGCTGATGTACGACGACTTGAACGAGAGAATGTGCGGTGCCCGGTGGTGGAGGTTAACACCCATCCCGAGTACCTTAAGTGAGTCGGGAAACCAGGGGTAAAACTGTACGATGTTCGTGATCAGTTGCTCAACGAAGTAAAAATCAGCCTTCACACCGTGACTGTTGAATATGTGCGCGACCCGCATCAGGGTCTTGCATGCCTGGGCCGGCTCGGTAAAATCGTGCGAGTTCACCACGAAGTTAAGGTAGAGGTACCGGTCACCATCTTTTGCCCTCTGATTTATCGTGGCCTGAGGCAGTACACGCCCGGAAACGGAAAGGGCGATTAAAAGCAGTATTAAAATGCGATTCAAGATATTCTCCTTTTTAATTTGAATATCTGACATCGCTATTTCATTAATGGTTTAAACCCGTCTTGTGACGGCGATCACGGATTGGCATCTTGTCCCTTCGGGGATTTCACGGATTTTTAAACATCTGTGTTCATCCGTGTCAAATCCGCGTAATCCGCGTAACTATTTTAAAACTTTACGCGGCCTCTGCGGTGAATAAACCTCCACATTAAACCAAATGAACTTTCAAGCATAAAAAACAGTAACCTATATATGAAAAGAACACTTTTACTTCTGATATTTCTGCCGGTGGTGATGCTGGCGCAGGATGCCCTCCCCTCGATCAAAGAGTTTGAAGCATCGAAAAATGATATTAACCGGACGGGGATGTTTGTGCTGGGCGGATGGGCACTGGCGAATATTATTTCGGGAACCACACTCTCGCTCACGATGAAGGGTGAGGCGAAATATTTCAACCAGTTCAACGCGCTGTGGAACACGGTTAACCTCGGGCTGGCCGTGAACGGACTCCTGAACACGGGCACTGACTCCCTCTCTCTCTACAATTCAGTTACGGGACACCAGACACTTCAGAATATCTTCGTCTTGAACGCGGGGCTCGATCTGGCATACATCGCCACGGGCTTCTTCCTGAAAGAGAAAGCGAAAAACTCGGAGAAAAAAGAGCTCCTCACCGGCTACGGCAACAGTCTCCTGGTGCAGGGGGCCTTCCTCCTCGTCTTCGACGCGGCAATGTACTTTATCCACCAGAACAACGCGAATGTTAACCTCTATCCCCTGCTCGGCAGTTTGAATGAGCCGGGGATTGGGATTGGGGTGCGGGTAGGACTTTGAAGAAATGTGAAATGTGAAATGTGAAATGTGATTTTTGGACGCAGATACAAACAGATTTAACGGATTTACGCAGATTACATTATAAAGGCCTTCTGCGTTTATCTGTCTGATCCGCGTGTATCCGCGTGCTTATAAAATTTAACATTTAACATTTAATTGAATAAACCCATTCGATCTAATTTCCACCTCCCCGACTTTGTAGTTTAGGGTCAAGGGTTTTTCGGTTTCGGGGAACATCCTGATCCCCCGCCCCAGGAACACAGGAACAAAGAAGATGATCATCTCATCTATGAGCCCGGCGGCGAGTAGTTGCTTTATCAATTCTCCCCCGCCGACGAGGAAGATATCTTTTCCATCTCCCTTTTTCAGTTCACTGGTGAATGCCACCGGATCATCATTGATATAGTTGATGTTGCCGGCAGTTCCTGCCTCCCCGCGCGTGAAAACGAAATTTTTCTTATCTGGATAAGGATCAGGCATTCCTTCCGCCACCACCCATTTGTAGGTCGAGTTCCCCATCAGTACCGTATCCACCGTTTCGAGGAAGGCTGCGTATCCGTGATCATCATTCTCCGGATTTGGTGCCTCCGTCAGCCATTTCAGATCGCCATCCTCCCGGGCGATAAATCCATCCAAACTTGACGCGATGTAGAGTTTAAGTTTTTTCATATGGGCAAGTACTCAATTTTGTTAAATCCGGTTGCAAAGATATGGAACCGGAGTGAAAAACCAATAGCCTGTGGATTTATCCACAGGGGTTATGAACAGGATGGACAGGATCAGTCAAGATAGACAGGATGATTACCCGGGAGTCGAATCAATTAAAAGATTTCGATTTTTTGTATATTTGAAAAACAAAAGACCACTAATAAAGAATCCAGAATGATGTCAATCGACTTCAAAATCTCAGAGAATCAGGTAAAAGATAGTCTTAAGCATATCATCCCGCAAATAGTAGCAGAGATTTCGCCTCAGAAGATCATTTTATTCGGTTCCGCAGCGAGAAATGACTCAGAGAAATTCAATGATATTGACCTTTTGATAATCGTTAAAGATGGTGTTCACAGAAGGCAGACAGCGCAGCACCTTTATAAAACCATCCGAAGTGGAGCTGTCCCGATCGATTTTGTTGTAGCAACTGAAACAGATATCGATCTGTATCGCACTGTTAAAGGGTATGTCTATTTCAAGGCTTTGAAGGAGGGAGTTACGCTTTATGAAGCATGAGGTTGAAGGGGTTCGCCTACGGCACCCCTGAAGGCCTGCTCCTTCGGAGGGCGCTGGTTATTTTATCATTCGCATGCTACCCACAAATAGCCCCTGCCGGGGCCGGGGTTCTGCAAGGAGCGGGCTATCCTGTCTTTCCTGTTAAATCGTGTCTATCGTGTTCATGAGTTGGCCATAACAAGAAAAAAGAGACAGCAACTCAGTTTTAATATTAAAAGCGCAACCAAAAGAAATGAAAAAAGAAGATAACTACATAGAAATTAACCGGCAGTCGTGGAACAACAGAGTGGCTACACATCTGAAGTCTGAATTCTACGACCTTGAGAAT
>RHKR01000423.1 GCA_008363265.1 Chlorobiota bacterium | reverse complement strand
AATGCGACCGGCTCCTTATTGAGACTGACAATCCTTCACTTAACCTTGATCCGGAGCAGAATCTGATGACCAAAGCAGTCCGTTTGCTCCAAAAGGAAACGGGAAAAGAACTGAATTGCCGGATAACACTAACTAAAAACATCCCGATGGGTGCAGGACTCGGAGGCGGGTCATCAAATGCAGCTTCTGTTTTGCTTGGGTTGAACGATCTCTTCAATCTGGGTTACACGAAAGAAGAACTAAAGAAGTTTGGTCTTCAGCTTGGATCGGATGTGCCTTTTTTCATTCATCCTTATCCATCGATCGGAAAAGGAAGAGGGGAGCTGCTTACAGCGATCGATCTGGAACTAAAGGGTGTGATCGTGGTTGTGAATCCGGGTATACACGTTGCCACTGGTGCTGCTTATAAAGCGTGTAAACCCGCCAAACCAGGTTATGACCTGAGCGAATTAAATGGACTTAAAGATTTGAATTACAATAAATTAAGCCGGTTTATCAAGAACGATTTCGAAGAGACCGTTTTCCCTCAGTTTCCGGCTATCGGTAAGCTCAAAAAGTCATTTTACGACCACGGGGCCGAATTTTCACTTATGAGTGGCAGCGGTTCGACAGTTTTCGGGATATTTGATGACAATAAAAAAGCGGAAGCATTTACTGAAACACTTCCGCCGGAATATCTCGTCCACATTGAAGAACTTTAGAGACTATTCGATCTCAAGTATTTTATCCATAAACTGTGATCGCATATAGTAGTTTGCGACACCCTCGGCATCCTTGGAGAAACTGAGTTTCCCTTTCATACTGTTCAGGTCTTTGATTCCATGATTGTTCATCCACTCCTCGAGTTCTTTCAGTATGGTCGCCACCACATCCGGGCCTTCCTGGTAAAGCACCGAGGCTACCTGTACTCCTGAAGCACCCGCGAGAATGAACTTTGCAACTTCTTCAAAGCTTTTCACTCCTGTGGAGGCACCGAGACTGCATTTAACCTGGCGATAGAGTATGGCGATCCATCTGAGAGGAACGAAAAATTCGTGTCTCTCGCTGAATTCGAATGAAGTTTTGAACTGAAAAGTATTCAGGTCCATATCGAGATCGGTGAACCGGTTGAAGAGCACAACCCCGTTTACCCCGCTTTTTTCAAGATTGGAGATGAAATTCGGGATGGAACTGAAATTCTGGCCTATCTTTATCGAAACGGGAATGCTAACGCAGCTTTTTACTCCCTTGACGATATCTGTGTATATCTTCTCGATATTGGGCGACGCAAAATTCCGTGAAGATGCATAATTGAAAACGTTAAGTTCGATCGCGTCTGCACCTGCCGCCTGAATCTGCTCCGAAAATTTGAACCACCAGTCAGCAGTCACGCAGTTTATACTTGCGATCACGGGTACTTTCAGCGTCGCCTTGGCTTTTGAGACCATTTCACAGTACTCGCCGAGGCCGAAATATTTATCGTGCTCGTATCCAAAATACTCGTAGATCTCAGGGTGATAGTTCTCAGCCGGATCGAGTTCAGCCTGACGCGGTATCGATTCCTCGAAGAAACTTTTCAGTACAACGGCACCAATACCGTTATCCTCAAGTCTTTTGAGACTTGGCAAGGTTTTTGTAATTCCTGAAGATGCTGCAATAAGCGGGTTCTTCAGTTCCAGATTCAGATACTTCATGCTAAGATCTGGCATGCAATCCTCCTGTCTTAATAAAGTTCATAGACGGGTCTGCCCGAAGCCTTCTCCTCGTCCCACTTGAAATCAGTGGACTGGGGAACACTTCGTTCAGCACAATTCTCATGGAAACAGAACCGGCAAAGTTCCGGTTTGCAATAGTCAAAATGGATCATAACGTCAGATTCCGGGAATATCTTCTTCAATTCCGATTTTATGCGTGTCTCTTCATCGTGAGCTTCTTTGATAGTAACGTACCACGGAAGAATAAGGTGAAAATCGATAGCCACAAAACTGCCGGATCTTCTGCACCTTAATTCGTGAATATCTATCCAGTTCGGGCGTTTAAGATCTACAATTGAGCGTGTTACTTTACGTACAGTTTCTGCGTCTGCTTCATGCATCAGGCCGCCGAAGGCTTCTCTAAGGAGTTTGTAACCGGTAAAGATGATGTTCATACCGACGAAAATCGCGAAAAGGGGATCGATGATCTGGATATCTGTGAAGTAGACTATAGCCACGCCGATGATAACCCCAAGACTCGTGTAGGAATCGGTCAATACATGTTTTCCGTCAGCAACCAGCGTGAGTGAATTGGTATGTTTTCCTGTCCGGATCAGATAGAGCCCGAGGAACAGGTTGATCAGGCCTGCGAACGCAACAATTCCGATACCGATATCAAGTTTCTTGATCTCCGGTGGATAGATAATATCCATCGTCGCATAGTATATAATACCGAGTGCCGCTAAAAGGATCAGAAGCCCCTCAACTCCTGCGGAAAAGTATTCCATATTGCCATGGCCATATGGGTGCTCTTTATCCGGGGGCTTTGCGGAATATATAATGCTGAACAGAGCCATGGAAGTGGCGGCAATATGAACGATCGACTCAAGGGCATCAGAAAATATCGCGGCAGATCCTGTAAGATAATAAGCCCCGAACTTCATAAAAAGCATAGTAAGACCGACCACAAGTGAGATGGTTCCGGCCTTGACCCGTAAAGAGTGCATTGAATCTGAAATTTAGTTAATAATAGCTCTCAAAATTAGTGATTTGTCTGAATTAAAATAAATTTTTAGCGAAAATCGGTGGAATGTTTGGAGATTTTGAAAAAAAGTCGTAATATTAGCTAATAAATTCTGACGGTTAAGGGATTGACATCAGAACCAGAATTTTCTAACAATCATCAAATCATCAACAACAAGGAACAAATCATGAAAAAATTCTTCAGTATTTTCATGTTGGCCATTTTTGTATTCGGTTATGCCCAGGCTCAGGAAAGAGCAACAAATATTAAAGCCTGGCAGAAATCAGAAGCACCTGAATTCACCAGAGGCCCTTGGATAGAGAGTTCAAACTCGATCTCCGAGAATTTTGAAGGCCTTACATTTCCCCCAGCCGGCTGGGCAAAGCTTACCCCTGACGGTGG
>RHKR01000422.1 GCA_008363265.1 Chlorobiota bacterium | reverse complement strand
GTTAAAATGCCGAGAGTCGCACCAGAGGTGATTCTGAATTCTAAGATAATTTATCCCCCAGTTTTGGAACAAGACCAGATTATCGAGCACCTCAATTCCGAAACCAAAAAAATCGACGACCTCGTAACTCTCGAGCAGAAAAAGATCGACTTGTTAAAAGAGTATCGTCAGGCATTGATATCGGAAACAGTTACGGGAAAGATAAAAATTGGGAAGGAAACAGGTGGGTAAGCTGTGAAAAATTTTCAAATAAGCGTAATCCCGACAGAGATCAGGCAACAGGCTGTTGCCCAAATTGGCATCCTTAATAAATTCAGGGACATTTGCTAAAATGACCGCCCCAACCGAAAAGCGCTTCGAACAATACATTGAGAACTCCCTTCTCGCGAGAGGGTATGTCCGGAAAGATCACCGGGAATACGACAGGGCACTCTGCCTGATCCCCGGGGAAGTGACCGGCTTCATCAGGGATACCCAGCCGGAGGCGTGGAAGAGGATCATGCCGAAGCACTCCGAATCAACCCTGGCGAGACTGCTAAGGCACATCTCATCCGAAGTTGAAAAACGGGGCGTTGTTGATGTACTCCGGAACGGCATTAAGGAGGGGGACCAGACCCTCAGACTCGTTTACTTTCAGCCGAACAGCGGTCTGAACCGCGACCACGAACAACTGTACACGAAGAACCGGTTCAGCCTCGTCAGGCAGCTCCGTTACTCCGGCGCGAACGAAAACTCGATCGACATGGTGCTTTTCATCAACGGTCTCCCCGTTGTAACGATGGAGTTGAAGAACAATCTCTCGGGTCAGAACTACAAGGATGCCGAAAAGCAGTACAAAACCGCGCGTGATCCCCGAGAACCCCTTCTGAGGTTCACACGGTGCGTGGTGCACTTCTGCGTTGATGAAGATCAGGTTTCGATGACCACCCGCTTAAGCGGTGACTCCACCCACTTCCTCCCCTTCAACAAGGGGATCGAGAATCCCGTCAACCTCTCCGGCTACAAGTCATCTTACCTCTGGGAGGAGGTGCTTGAGCCCGCCTCACTTTGCGACATAATCGAGAACTTTGTACATGTTTCGAGGGAAACCACCTTAAAATGGGACGGCTCGAAAGGGAAAACAGCCGAAAGCAGGAAGGAACTGCTGGTGTTCCCGCGATACCATCAGCTTGAGGTGATCAGGAAACTTAAAGCGACCGTCAGGGAGGAAGGCCCCGGCCACAACTACCTTATTCAGCACACCACGGGCTCGGGGAAATCGTACTCGATCGGCTGGCTCGCGCACCTTCTGACATCCCTCTACAGATCGAAAGATGACACCGAAAGGATCTTCGACAGCATAATTGTTGTAACCGACAGGGTGGTGCTCGACCGGCAACTTCAGGCCACCATCAAGCAGCTTGAACAAACCCGTGGCGTCGTAGCAAAGGTTGAGAAGGGTTCGTCCCAGCTTAAGCGACACCTCGAGAGCGGAAAAGACATAATTGTAACCACTATTCAGAAATTCCCTTACATCTCAAGTCAGCTCGCCTCAATGAGTGACAGGACATTCGGCGTGATAATCGACGAGGTCCACTCATCCCAGACAGGGGAGACTGCCAAGCATCTTAAGAAGGCGCTCTCATCCACGGGCTCGCAGGAAGATGACCCCGGAATGGAAGACAAGATCCTCAGGGAGATCGAGAGCCGGGGAAGGCAGCCCCACATCTCATTCTTTGGATTCACAGGGACGCCAAAGAACAAGACGCTTGAGCTTTTCGGCCGGAAGAATGACGACGACAGGTTTGAGGCTTTCCATTACTACACGATGCAACAGTCGATCCACGAAGGTTTCACCCTCGATGTGCTTCAGAACTACACTACTTACAAAAGGTGGTTCAAAGTGGTTCAGAAGGATGAGGAGGAGAGGGAAGTGGTGAAGGGACGGGCCAAAAGGGCTGTTTTTCAATTTGTTGATTCGCACGGGGAGACGATCCACCGGAAGGTTCAGATAATACTCGATCAGTTCAGACACAGAACCGAAAAAAAGATCGGGGGCGAAGCCAGGGCGATGGTGGTTGTGAGGTCGCGGCTTCACTGCGTGCTATTCTTCAAAGAGATGTCGCAGCAGATGAAGGAGAAGGGTTTCCCATATTCATGTCTTGTGGCTTTCAGCGGGACGGTAAGTCACGAAGGGGTTGAGTACACCGAGGACTCCCTGAACAAAGAGAACCGTCTGGCCGCCGGCATTTCGATCGCGAAAGGGCTGAAAGACCCCCGGTACAGGATCCTGATCGTTTCGAACAAGTTCCAGACGGGATATGATGAGCCGCTGATGCACACGATGTTTATCGACAAACGCCTCGACGGCATACAGTGCGTGCAGACCCTCTCGCGGCTGAACAGAACCGCGCGGGGTAAAACAGATACATTCATCCTCGATTTTGTGAACAAGTATGAAGAGGTTATCGAGTCGTTCAAGCCGTTCTACACTACCACACTTCTCTCGGAGGAAACGGACAAGGAAAAGATACACGAGATAGAGCAGAAGATCATGAGGTATAACCTCTACACGAAATTTGATGTGGAGAAGTTCAACAAACTTTACTACGAGGAAAAAGCCACCGATGAAGAGCTTCAGCCGGTCATCGATGTGGTGGTCGCGCGGTGGAAGGAACTCACTCCGGCTGAGAGGAGGCGGGAAAGCAAGTCGGAGATACAGTCTTTCATAAGGATATACGGCTATCTCTCGCAGATAATACCGCTTGGAGTGTACTACGAGATGCTGTTCATCTTTCTAAAATACCTCAACCGGAAGCTTCCGAAAACACAACAATTCGATTTTGATGTATCGAACGCGATCGATCTTGAATCGCTGAGGATCGACAGGTTCAGTGAGCACAGCAGTACCATGACCGCTGAACCGGGTATCGTGGATCCTATCGGTGTGGAAACCGGCGGCAGGCCCGATGAACCGAGAGGCCCCCTCTCCGAACTGATAAAGAACATAAACAAGGTTTACGGCGACACCCTCACCGAGGCGCACCACATCCTCCTCAGGCAGGTCAGCGAAAACCTTCAGAAGAACGAAACCCTTAAAACCTTCATGACAGCCGACAATTCC
>RHKR01000421.1 GCA_008363265.1 Chlorobiota bacterium | reverse complement strand
GAACTTAAGAACAATTGAATTTCTTATGTTCTTAATGCGCCGCGGCGCACTGAGGTACTGAATTTTGAGGTGTAAAGTGGAATTTTGGAAGGTCTGATTACTAGTTTTAATTATTTCAAATAAGTGATCAGATCTTCCTTTAAGATTTTGAGTCGGCTTGACACGTCGGTAATGATCGAGTTCAAGGTACCGATTTTTATCGGAGAGTGATTTGGTATTGTTATATGGTGGTCACCATCATTCAGCACTTTTGTCAATCTGATGTGACTCCCCTTTTGCCTGGTTATTTCGTATCCCAATTCACGGAGACCCCTGATAAGTTGACCTGCTGTTAAATCTCGTGGAATTTTCAAGCGGCGATAACCTCTTCTTTTTGGAACAGGACTCTGATCATTTTAGGCATCTGATCATCCTCAAAGTGACAATGAACTGCCTCTTTTATCGAACTTTTGATCTCATCGATGGTCTCTCCTTCAGTAAATATCGAGTACCCAACGCAATTTGCTTCATACCCGCCATCCAGCGACTCTTTTACAATGAAAGTAATCTCGTATTCCATTACCAAAACCTCCGTAACTAAAAATGATTTCAATGTCAAAATTTAACAATAATGGGAGGAAAAACAAATAATCCCAATTTCAGTTCTCAGCCAAAATCTCCCGAAGGGATGCCTTTGGCATGTTTAGTCTGCGTGCATCCCCGGAACTTGTGTACATCGGAACCCTGGTACTTCAGTAAGCCGCGGAGTATTCGGTGCTTCAGTACCTTATTAGGACTGAGGTTCTGAAGTTCTACGGTTTGAAAAGTAAAAAAGAGAGCACAGCGGCTAATTAATCGCAGTGCTCTCTATTTTCGCAACCTGTTTATCCCCTCTTATAGCTACTTGGCCAGGATCATCTTTTTGATGGCCACATTGCTGCCGGCTTCTATTCTGTAGAAGTAGATTCCTGAAGGAAGTGATGCAGCGTTGAAAGGAACTTCATAGGTACCTGCTGTCATCGGTCCATTGATCAGTTCAGCAACTTTCTCACCAAGCGTGTTGTAAACATCGAGTTTCACGTTCATGTCTGCCGGAACCGCGAACCTGATCATAGTGGTCGGGTTGAACGGGTTCGGATAGTTCTGATCGAGTGTGAAATCAACGGGTCCTGCTTCATTTTCAATACTTCTCTGAAGTATGTTGAAGGAAATTGGATTCGAGTAAGAGCCTGAACCTATTTGAATCCATGAGGAACCGGTTTTTACTTTGGCAACTAACTTATAGGCTCCCTTTGGTCTGTTCAGTTTTTTTGAGAAAGCAAATGCCTTCGTTTGATTAGAACTTACAGTCTGATTGGTCATAACCAAAATGTCTTCAAGGAAAGCCCCGCTACTGCTGTGTAACGCGAGAGCAAAGTCTCCGCGAAACGTCGTAGAGGCGAAATTTTTGACGGCATATGTGGCTTGAATGGTACCATTAGTATAGACCGTTCCAACAATTTTTATCGCCGAGGATAGTTTAAAGGCAAGGTCGATTGAAGCAGGTACACTATAACCATTAGGTGCGATCGGTACCCAAGCTCCACTGCTGGCTTTCTCTTTCAAGACCACTTTGTACTTGCCGGGCATCAGGTTGTTCAGTCCATTTGTGAAAGTATAGCCCTTTGTCTGATCAGCAGAAAGACTGATGTTCAAGACCTGAATGTCAGTGACAAAGCTTCCGTCCGGCCTGTGCAAAGCTGCTGAAACAGACCCTGTGAAAGTACTTGTTGAGAAGTTCTTTAGCGAAACAGAAACCTTGTTATTCCCACCTTGCTCGAGAAGAACAGGGCTTACGACAACGCTTGAGGCTAAACGCAGGCGTGAAGTTGCCACTGTCGTAAGGAACTCGCTTGGGGAGACAAATCCCAGAGAGAGAGGGTCTATGTTAGCAGGTGTGCGGCCCCAGCCATATCGCAGGTCAAGTTTGCCTTTTTGAACGCCAAAATGCAGATGATCAGGTGAGCCGTAGCGTAGAATTGAACCCAAGCGCTGACCTCGAGAAACAGTGCTGCCTTGAGCAACCGAAGCTTTTACATGACCGTAAATGAAGTACACAGTTCCTATCTGTGAAGTTGCCTTGACGACGAGGTAAGATTCATTGCCGGCAGAGCGCACGACTTCCACTACACCGTCGCAAATGCTGTAAACATCGCTTCCGAGGTTTGCTAAAAAGTCATCACCTGAATGCCAAACACCCCAATTGGAGAAATAGACTGACGATTTGAAATTATACGCTTTATTGGTTACCAACGAGCTGCCGGTTGGCGAAGCCCACCCCATCTTTTCAATGGAATTGGTGGTGATAGTGACAGGCTGACTAAAAACTGAGACAGCCAACAACGCGAAGAAGAAAATCATCGTTTTCATCTTTGAATTCCTTTTGATATAAATGAAAAAGTTTATTTACATCTATATATGCTCCTAACTCTTTCATTTCAGGACAAAAAATATGAAAAAAAATGAAAAAAGTTTTGCGACGGCGGCAGGCGGGAGGGGAGAGTAGAAAAATCTAAGGTAATCAACTAATTTGAGCAAGTTCAGATCTGTACAGCAGCATACATTTTCCGAATAAATCAGTTGTTACTTCCCTGCTCCCATGCAGGTTTGGATGAGTCGGCCATCGCTTATCTTTTTGAATGATCAAAAGATTAGGATCGGGAGATAAGGGGGCGATTTTCTTGAAGAAAACCCGGTCAATTTTATCAAGTAAATTAAGGTGTATTACGAGATAGCGTATCATTTCATCAGGCGATTTTAATAATTTTCTGTAAAATGCATTCTGTAGTGACATGGCTTCCACAAACTGCTTAGACTCCGGGTACATCGATTCCAAATTTTGATTGTCGATGGAAGAAATAATGCCGGCACGCAAACTTTCAGGGAAAGCTGCAATAGTGTTATCATGTAAAATGTGAACGATAAAGAGCAGGCGAGGATTTAACTCGAGCATCGTTCCGGAATTTATTGCAAAAAATGTATCGATGATGATCTGCTTCAATTTATCGACCGCATCTTGATTACCTGTTCTGATGATAAACGACAAAAAACTCTTGATGTCTCTCAATCTGACAAATTGAAACGACTCGTAA
>RHKR01000420.1 GCA_008363265.1 Chlorobiota bacterium | reverse complement strand
CATCCGGTAGAAGTATAGCCCGCTCGGCAGGTTATCGGCCTTGAAGCTCACTTCGTGGTTGCCCGCTTCCTGCATGCCATCAACAAGGGTTGCGACCTTCTCGCCGAGGGCGTTGTAAACATAAATATTAACCTCACCCGCAATGGCAGAGCCACGGGCGGGTAACGCGTAACGGATAACGGTCTCGGGATTAAAGGGATTCGGGTAGTTCTGCCCGAGAGAGAATTCCGTCGGCAGACCCATGTCAACGCTTACTTCGGAGGAGTACTCAAAACCGCCGTCGGTATCTATCTGTTTCAGGCGGTAAAGTATCTTGCCCGATGCCTTTGGCTGATCGGTGAACGAGTAATACTTCGGCGAGTTGCTTGTATGGTGCCCCTCTGCAAAGCCTATCTTCTCCCATTCAGTATTTCCCGTCTTCCGTTCAACTTCGAAGCCGAAGTTCATTATCTCGGTTTTGGTTTCCCAGTTAAGGGTTACAGAATTTCCGGTGGCTTTGGCTGTGAAGCTGGTTAACTCGACCGGGAGGGGGTTGTCGGAGTCGGCAGCAGTCCAGAGGGAGAAAGAGGTTATCCCGGAAAGGGTTACCTTGTTATCGTTAACATTAACGGTACCTCCAATCTTTGACCATGTCGAACCGTAATCGGTGGATTTAAACAGCACCAGTTTGCTTTCATCCACCCCGCCAAGTTCATCGGTACGGTAGTTAAATTCAAGGGTGGCATTCAGTCCGGTACTTGAGCCCGGGAGAATATTATACCACCTTGATACCGCGCCTGTGCCGTGTTCAATTCGTGAAGAGTGCCCTCTCATAATCTCGGTTGAGCCCATGTTTGAAGCGTTGGTTATAACGGCTCCAAGTCCGGCGACATTTTCATTAGTAATACCGGAGAGGTTTCTTGTGGCTTTTATCGAACCTGTTGTACCATAGAGTCTGCCTGCCCCTTCGTAGAGCGTGCCTGTGAAACCGAGGTTAATCTGATATGTGCTTAAATTCAGGTCGCCTTCGAGGAACAAACTTCCTGAAATTGTTTGATTGGAGCCAAGGGTGGGTCCCGATCCGGAAGCAACAAAAAGACTCTTCGCGTTAAGATTCTGATTCAGGGTCAGGGAGTTCCCGCCGTTCCATTTATATATTCCAACATGTTCTTCGGAAGGTACCGAGTTACGGCTCCAGTTCGTCGCGGTTGAAGCCGATGTACCATCGCCACCGATCCAGGTATTAAAAGCAGCAGAAGTGGTTGTGTTGTTACCGAATGACATGTTTATTAGAGTACCATTCCTGCCATTTGATGAATGATCGTAGGCGATGGTGCCGGCTGTTTCGTTAAACCGGTAATATGCCTGCAAACCATCTTCATTTCCGCTGAGATTTCGCGTCATGTATTCCCTGATCTGCGATGGTGTAAGTGCGGTGTTCCAGAAACTTATCTCGTCGTAATCCCCGTCGAAATTTGATGTGTACTGGCTCTCCGCGCCGATGTGCGGTACATCTTCGGGATCAACCGGGGCGGCATGGGTATATTCGGGAATATCCGCACCCGTAAAAGTGAGAGTTTTTTGAATACCGTTCACAAACAGTTTAAGCCGTTCGACGTTTCCTGTTAAGGTACCGTCAAAAACCATTGCTATATGAGTCCAGACACCCGTTGCAATCACCCCGCTTTCGGTTATACCCGCGTTTACTGCACCATTTGATACTGACACACGAAGTTTGGAGTGGTCCGGGGCGTCGATTTCTATAACAGTTCTGTAAATATAAGTATTGTCTCTTGTGCGGCTGAATATCTTATCATAATCGCCCGTTAGTGCGAATTTAACCCATCCCAGAAAAGTAAACTTCTGCTTATTGGCAATTGCCTGTCTTAATTCTTCCGGCAGGTTCACCATTCTTCCGTATGCGTTCGTCAGCGCCCTGACTGACCCCGCGAAGCATCCTGAGGCTTTCCATGTAGGTCCGTTTACAAGAGTGCCATTGGTTGAACCGCCGGTTTTATTATCGGTTATAGTGGTTCCGGTGCCATCGCTCATTTTGTAGTAAACCAGAAGACTGTCTTCACTTCCTGTAAGCTCGCGGAACATGTTCTCATTGATCTGTGCCTGAGTTCTGGCTGTTTTCCAGAACCTGAACTCATCGATCTTCATGTTTGTGTGCGTATCTCCGCTCCACGCGCTCCTGCCTATATAATTGTTACGGCGGGTGACGGCATTCGGCTGATTGATCGTCCCGGTACCTGTTTGCACGCCATTGATATAGATAGTTGCGGTAGAGCCGTTGAGTACCACAGCCAGGTGATTCCAGGTGTTCAAGGTTAGTGCGGTAGTTGATGTAACACCATTTCCGCTGGTACCTCTGTAAATATCTATATGGGGCTTGCCTTCGAGTAATTTTGATGTGGCTATTATTATATTATCCATGGGTGCACCGTCGGCAAAATCGATCAACCGTGCCCAGTTGGTGTGTGCCCGCACATAAACCCATGCTTCCACCGTAAAAGTGTTGTCGCTGAAATACACTCCTGAAGGCAAAGAGATATAATCATCGCCGCCATCAAGTTCAACAGCGTACCCCCCTATCTGGGCAGAAGTGTTACCGTAAAGGGCTAACAGAATGGTTACGAAAAGTAAAAACTTTTTCATTTTATTCTCCTTTGTTACCCATGGCGGAAAGCCGCATCAACGGGTATATTTCGCAGTGCCTGTGCAAATCACTGCACTGAACAATAATGCTTGTTTAGGAGATTAAAAACACACGGGATCGAGTTGGGGGAGAGAGAGCGGGTCTTTTAAGATTTAAAAGATCTGCCCGGTCTTCCTCACCGGTCGAGGTGAAAGGTATTAGAAGAAAGGATTATATGGGTTTCAACCGTCTGCGGAATTGGGCAAAAAACGGTTCCACCTGTTTTCAAAACCCTGTTTTGGAAGATTTTAGATGGTGCAAAATGCATTCTTAACTAAATCACCATTCAATTTCATGAAAAATAAAAAAATGACGGCAAATATTCAAGCAAAAACTTCATAGTTATACAATTTTTAATATGTTTTTTCTCGAAAACAGGTGTGAACGGGGATTTTGATAATTAAAGGTGAATTCTTACACACTATATTCAGGAATG
>RHKR01000419.1 GCA_008363265.1 Chlorobiota bacterium | reverse complement strand
AACTTCCCGCCAACCCTTTGTTCCTCTTTCATCACACCGTGATAGGCGTAGAAAGAGGCCTTTTTAATTCTTATGATGTTTGTCATGTATATACTTTGTCTTTTTTCTTTATCAGTTCCGACTGCGAGATCAGTAGACCCACCAGAACCAGAATACTTCCGATCAAGTGGAAAACTGTAAGTTTTTCATTGTAAACCAGCCATCCGAGTATCAGCGCGATGATCGGTGTGATGAAGGCGATGAGCGACATCAAAAGCACGCTCACTTTTTTCAGAAGCCAGTAGTAAGTGGTGAAAGTAACGATCGATCCGAATATGCCAAGGTAAACCACGGATGATACTCCGATCAGATCGAACCGGTTGCGCCCGACATCCTCGAGAATGAGACCGGCACCGAGGAATCCGATCGCCGCGATAGCCATCGGCACCAAATTCATCGAGAAGGGATTAAGGTGCTTCCCCTCTTTTTTAATCAGCACAACGACGAACGACTGAATGATCCCGCTCCCCACCACGGCTGCCATCCCCAGAAACTCCATCATATTGAAACGGATCGCGAAACTGTCGGAGAAAATCACGATGATACCAATAAACCCGATCAGCATTCCCGCTACCTTGGTCTTCTTTAATTTTTCATCACTGAGGGTAAAGTGTGCCACCACAGCCACACTGAAGGGATAAACCGCGAAAAGCACGGATGCCAGCCCCGAACTGATGAACTGCTGCCCCCAGTATACCAGACCGAATGGTATCAGGAAGGAGAAAAAACCGCCAACAAGATAAATCTTAATTGCGGAGACGTCGACTATCAGCGGGATATTTCTGATCTTCATCACCAGAAGTATCACTGATGATGCGATCGTAAACCTTACACCGGCCGAAATGAACGGGGTGAGGGACTCCATCCCGAGCCTGATCACAAGCCAGGTCGAACCCCATATCAGGCAGATCGCCAGATATCCTACAGCAATTAGGGGGGTGATCCGGATCAAAGGTTTTTCAGAGCGATAATTCCGGAAGCCCTGCCTGACTTTGCACCGTCACGGCGGTAACTGTGGAACAGATTATCATACTTGTATGAGCAGAGCTTGGATGCCTGAATGTTCCTTTTCGGGATGCCTGCTTCCACAAGCATGTCATAGTTTGCCCGGGGGACGTTAAGAAGGTATTTCTCGCCCCTTTCGATCAGGTAACGGTCGTCGAAAAGTTCTGCAACTTCCGGCCCCACTTCATAGTTCAACTGGTGAATTGAAGGGGCAATGTAGCAGAAAAGATTGGATGCCTTGCAACCCATACCATTTTTCATCGTGTTGATCGTTTTAGCGACAATTCTGTGAGATGTACCTTTCCAGCCGGAGTGGATACCAGCGACAAGTTTCTGTTTTCTGTCGTAAACAAAGATCGCGGGACAGTCGGCCGAGCTGATCAGCACTGCAATTCCGGGTTTATCGGTGATCATTGCGTCACTTTCACCCTTCATCCCCCCCTCGGTGATGAATCTTATTGTATCGCCGTGTACCTGTTTCTGGGTGGCACAGTTGGCGGGATCGATCCCGAGGCTCTCGAGCCAGCGTTTTCTGTTTGAAAGAACTTTCTCTTCATCATCACCAACTGAGAGTGACTGATTGAACCAGTATGGCGCGGAAGCGCCTTCATCGATTATAGTGCTGAAGCCGCAGATTATATTATCAAACCCGGTAAATATGGCCGGTTTAAGGGTTACCATAACCCGCTCCTTTCGTATCCTTGATCATTTAAGTCCTGCACTGCCCGGAAAAATTTTTCGGTAAAGGGCCTGCTCCCCACCCGCCTTGAAAAACGAACCGGGGGAAAGGGATGATGAAACTACCGTGTCGCTCCCCGCGACATAGGCTGAGATGGCGAACGACCTTCCTGAAACGGTCTTAACCCGGAGTTGGATGAGAGGTTTCTGATCTTTTTCGAGTGAAATATCATCCGCAAACTCGTTCCCTTCCAGCGATGCAAATGTAGCTAAATATTCCGTCACCTTTGCAGAGTCGGATTTTTTTCCATCGAGCAACCAGTCAGTCCCGCTCCGGGTCAGCATAAAATTCTCACGACCGGTGAATTTGATCTCACTCCACGACTCCACCCCTCCGAACCCGAGTTCCCGGTTACGGTAGATCGAAATATCAGCGTTGAACATCATATCGAGAAACCCGGAGACAAGATAGATATCGTCAGAGGTTGACGACCTCAAGTAACTCCCCATCTCCTGCGGTGAGATCATCTCCGCCTTGCCGATCATAACTGTTGCAATTTCTTCACTGCCCGCCATTAGTGTGACTGAAGTGTAGCCGGTATCAAGCCCGAACTTCCCCCTGTCGGCAGCTGAGCGCGCGACAAGGTTGATCACTTTCAGATCGGAGAGTACTGCGACAAGTTCGGCCATCCTCGAACTGCTTGCCTGAAGGGTTTTTCCTTTTTTACCGGGTGTTCTTATCAGCCATCTGTCATCTTTTTTCTCAAAGAGAATTTCCTGTCCACGGAGTTACGCATCCCGGTAACTCTGCTGGAAACCAATATTTGTGCGTCGATCGCGACCAATGCCATCCAGGGAGATACCTGGGACAATTTTTCTTCGACTTCCTACAAAAATTTGCCTTCGGTAGGAAAAGCACTGATCCATCATCCAGTTACACGCAAACCTGCAGATTACGTCATGCCAGACGGGGGACGTGGTTATATTCGTCCACCTTCCCTTTCGAGCATTTGGTCTACAGCACCATTTTTACTGAACAATACGGTCGGGAAATTTTATCCCTCGGGTTCAGTGGAAGATCGTATGAAATCTTTCGAGATCAGTATCGAGCAGCTGCTATGGCCCGAAAAACGCTACTGCGATCAGAAAGATCTGTACTACTACGGACAGGATAAAGAAGGAAAAGGCTCCTATGCCTATGATTCGGAAGCAGCAGGCAGTTGCGAAGGAAAAACCTATCTGACCCGATCCGGCAAAGAAGTACCGGGTATTATCGACCGGACGACAGAAAGGAGTGAGCTAAAAGTACCGAAAGGTTACCTGCCATGGTATGTCAGAATTCTCCCTATTGGTGATGGGTTGGAGCTTGGTCCATTCCCTGAAGGCATTCCTGTGAATCTGG
>RHKR01000418.1 GCA_008363265.1 Chlorobiota bacterium | reverse complement strand
GTAGATTTAAGCGGCAGTTCATCTTCGATTCAGTTGCGGTGCTTTCAAAAAAATACCGGGAGCACGGGAGCACGCTTATAACGGAGCACGGGAGCACGATTGGGAACATCAATGCGATGCTCCGTAATTACTCAATAAATACCGTTTTTATGGCAAAAGAGCATACTGAGTATGAAACTGAGATCGAGAGAGAGCTTGTTAAAGCCAATCCGGGGATTGAGTTCCAATTCTTTGAAGACCGCACCATGCTCCACCCGGGTGATCTTCCATTTCATTGTTCGGCACTGCCTGAACTCTTCACGACATTCAGAAAAGAAGTTGAAAAAGATCTTAGAGTTCGTAAACCTGCAGATGCAGTGGTGAAGTTGCCACCAACGATAGATGTTCAAGGAGACGGTAAAACACTCGAAGAGATTGCCATTTTGCTTGGTATCGAAAAGGGGCTTGAGCTCAGATTCAAAGGCGGTGAGTCAGAGGGTCTGCGACGGTTGAAATATTACCTCGATGAAACACAACTTCTTTCAAGATATAAAGAGACCCGCAACGGTCTGTTGGGAGATGATTATTCAAGCAAGTTCTCACCCTGGCTCTCGATCGGTGCGCTCTCACCGCGGCAGATTTATTGGGCGGTAAAAGAGTATGAGGAGAAGTACGGTGCGAACGACTCCACCTACTGGTTGGTATTCGAACTGCTTTGGCGGGATTTTTTCCGTTTCATTGCGATGAAACATGGAAAAAAGATATTCCTGAAGAACAGTATCCGTGGAGGCAACGCTCCGGGAAAAAGTGAGATTAACATGAAGCGTTTTGGCAAGTGGTGCCGTGGTGAGACGGCACAACCATTTATAGATGCCAACATGCGGGAGTTGAATGCAACAGGATTCATGTCAAACCGCGGTCGCCAGAATGTTGCAAGTTATCTTGTACATGATCTTGGACTCGATTGGAGGCTTGGCGCCGAATACTTTGAGTCGATGCTTCTCGACTACGATCCCTGCAGCAACTGGGGGAACTGGATCTACCTCGCCGGCGTCGGCAACGACGGACGCGACTTCCGCCGCTTCAACCCTGAACGCCAGGCAGCGATGTATGATCCGGATGGAGAATATCAGAGGGCATGGCTGAAGGCTGAGGGATGAATGTATGATCCGCCGCAGGCGGAATGACGCGCCTTCGGCTATATGAGGTATGAAATCAAGGCTGAGGGATGATCCGCCTGCGGCGGAGTGAAGCCCTTTAAATGTGAAATGTGATCCGCCTGCGGCGGAGTGAAGGCAGAAGGTTGAGGGCTGAATGCTTAGTTTAGTTTCAGCAGGGGGATGAGCCGAAATTGTCCCCGTAGGGGGCATATATCAGTAGCAAAATGAACCTCCGGGAAAAGCTCTCCGTAGGAGTGCCATATTGGAAAGATCGAAAATTTCAATATATTGCAGCATGAAGAAATACAGACTTGAGAAAGAACTGAAGATTCTCACCCGTCAAGAGCAGGAAGACCAGGATATTGAATACTGGTCGAAGAAATCATACGCTGAAAAGCTTGATGCCTGTTTTTTCCTTTTGAATCAATATTTGGATATGCACCCCGATGTTCCACGAAGACTTCAAAGAGTGGTTACAATTACTCAACGAAAAAAAAGTTGAGTACCTCCTGAATTGTCTCTGATCCACTGATTTCCCCTTTTTCAACACTTCCTAAACCCCCAATCGTTATCTTATATCCGAGATTAAATTTATTCCAAGGAATCGCTAACATGCAGAAATACTTACTCATACTTGTAGCAGGGTTGTTTCTAACCTCGTACTCACAGGATTTTATCCCGGAAAATGTCCTCGTTTATCTTCAGTACTCAAATAACATGAGAGACAAATTTCTGCCCGTTTGGCAAACCACGGTAAAAAATAACAAAATTTCGAAAGAAATCTACATTTCTTATGACAACAGCACGGTGTCAGACCGGATACCGACCCCATTCGATTCAACGATATTTAATTATGATAACGAGGGGAGGCTTATCTCTTCCGTCAGCACTTCACCTTTCGCAGGGGCTGAATCAGCTGTCAAAGTGACCACTACTTTCCTTTATGAAAATGGTTTGTTCTCCGGATCGAATGATGATCGTGGGAACTCCATGAAGATAGAAAGAGACTCGAAAGGCAGGATTACGACGCTTGAGAGCCGGGATAACTCGTACAATCTTCACTGCAAATACCACTACGCCGGCGATCAACTAACGATGATCGAATTGAATCCCGGTCAGGCGGGTTCGGTGCAGATAGTCTATGAAGAGAATGTCTACATTGCGCAGGACACCAATTCAACCATGACGACCATTGGCGACAAATACGGTCGCGTGAATTATGTAAATGCACACAATATCGGCATGGAAAATCAGTACGATTCTGAAGAAAGACTCATCGAAATGAAAGTATATCAGGGTGGAACCACGGAGATCACTTCGTTTTTATATTCCGGGGAATTGCTGCAGGAAATAATTTATACAACTCATGAGGGCGAAATTGGTGCCGATCTTAAAGATACTCAGATCACAAAGTCGGTAAAAACCGTCGTCAGGTATGAATAATATTCATACAAACAATCAATAAAAAAGCTAAAAAGATACAAAAAATGAAAAAAGTAAAATTAACCCTGCTAGTCGCAGCATTAATTTTTGCAATGACAGCGACATCATTGACAGCACAGAAAAGCAAAGACAAAAGTCAGAAGGATTCATCAAAAACCACCCAGGTTTCTGATAAAAAACTTCGAAATGAGACAAATTTCAACAAATTCATTAAATACTTCTTTGAAACCTGTTATTATAAGAACAATATAGGACGAGAAGATCACGAAATTCTATCACCCGAAAGGTGAATTCGGAAGGATGACCAATCCGGGCGTTTTTTGCACAATGATAAAAGACAGCATTTATGGGTACAATCCGGGCGCGGAAAATTACTGGAAAGTTAACAGCATTACATCACTGCCCATTATAAAAGGTATTCCCGTCAAAGGATTTTGCGAGGAATCGACGAGTAAAAATGGCGTTTATGCATCAAAAGTGAAGAGATTTCCGAAATACTACGATCACAACCAGGAAAAAATGGTGCAATACCGGCTTCCCGGAAAACTAAAAACAAGTCAGGTAATGAAAGTAGTGGTAGTTGTCGATAAGTGGATCAAGAAACAATTTTACTTTGCTCTGATCGATAAAAAGTGGTACCTTATCATCTCAGACGACTGCGACTGCTCCGCCTGATCCAAGTTCACCAAAACAAAATTAAGGACAATCCTGCCACCCGGCGGGATTGTCCATTTCCTCCAAAACGATCATACACATAATCAGCCATGGAAGACTAAATCCTAATACCTAATCCGCCGCGGCGGACTAATACCTAACATTTCCTAAACATCCCTCTCCAACGATCTAACCCCCATCCGGTAGCAGAAATACCCCACACCCATTGAGATAATGAAAATGATCCCTGAAAGCTGAAGTACCGGCATGATCGATGTATTGGCTCTAATAACCACGGCATGAAAAAGATGGGTTAAGGGGAGGAAAAGGATCGCCACCAATACAACCAGATAAACCACACTGAAAAGAAAAGAGATCGATGCTCCCTGGGAAGAAGAGAGTCGGACAGGATTCTTCTCTTTAAGGTTGATGAAGAGCCCTCCCATTCCAAAATTCAGCATAACGATGAACCACGCGGCGGCGAAAGATATCAGCGCGAAAGGAATAACAAGATCCCGGTAAAACTTGAAAACTATTAGAAATGACATGATCTGGGAGATGGTTACAATTACCCAGAGGGGGATTGTGAGTCGTTTCTTAAGTAGTTCCCTTAACGAAATTGGCGCCGATTTTACTTTCCAGATCACGCTTCCTTCGAGACTGATAAGTGGAAAAACAAATCTTAAGGCCAGCGTGATCACGAAAAAGAGATTGAAAATATAAACCGCCAGAAAGATGGTGGTAAAAAGCACCGATCGCTTCCACGCAAGAAGTGCCACCGAGGGCATGCTGATCACAAAAAGTACGATCAAAAAGAGCAGCACAGCAAGGTGAATTATCTGTGCCGGCTCCCGGATAAACATGTGGAGATCGCGCTTAAAGATCGATTCAGTCAGCGGATCCCTGAAAACAGAAGCTTTTCCAAACGCGAAGAAACCCGGTTTTTCCTCTTTTTTTACCCTGTTTTCCCGGAAATCAATTGAGCGGTGCCAGGTCTTTAAGTATGCTGCACCTCCGGCAAAATAAACCACTATCAGGAGGAAAGCGGTCAGGAGCATTTGCAGTGCATAATAAGGAAGTGCTTCGGCTATATTTCCCTTTGCGGTCCAGAACATCGCTTCTGAAAGCCAGTTACTTGGGAGAAATTTTATGTATGTCGGTATTAGAGAGGCGAAGTAACCGTCAACATTGGGGAAATATTTCATCACACCCTCAACTGTGGCTACGGGTGAAGAAACCTTGAAAAAAGCAACCACCAAAGCCACATACCCGACTGCCAGCAATCCAACGGTTTTTCGAAATCCGATCCTCCCCGCAAGATTCATCAAAAGAAGAAGCAGAAGCACTCCGATCAGTCCGGCTGTGAGCATGAATGGGAGAAAGTTGAAGAAAAAGAGTAGCACGCCCTGCCAGATGTTCACCTTGAAATACCAGGTAAACCCCACAAGCAATGCCACCATCACCATAATCAGGGTGCCCGAAGAATAGAAGAAGTTATCGAAAAATTTGATAACGAATATTCTGACAGGGTTAACCGGTTTCGTCAGCAGAAAAGATATCTCAGGTGACCTGAATAGCGTCGAATATGAGACTACAATGTTACCGATGTTTACTGAAAGAAAGAATATGAAAAGAATTATGGATATAAACCTGTGCAGCAGAAAAAGTCCGATCCGCTGCTCGATCAGAAGAAAATCGAGTGCACGGAGCGCGAAAATGAATGCTCCCAAAGCGAAACCGGCATATACCAATGTGCTTCCGACACTTTTCACAATGCCCCGGGAGCTGAAGTCCATTTCGAACTTCAGAAATGCGATTATCTTGTAAAAAATTATGTGCAGGATCTGCGTCATCTACGACTCATCCTTGGTGGAGGTAAGCTCAATGAAAAGCTGCTCAAAATTGTGTGAAAGCTCTTTTTTCATCGAAAGAAGCTCGTTCAGTTCACCCGAAAAGATGATCTTCCCCTTGTTTATAATTCCTACATCGGAGCAGATCTCCTCAACCACATTCAGGCTGTGTGTTGACATGAAAACAGTAGTGCCCTCCTCGCTCCTTCTCTTAAGAAACTGCTTTACATCGACTGCTGATTGGGGATCGAGCCCCACCATCGGTTCATCCAGGATTATCAGCTCCGGGTGGTGGAGAAATGCCGAAGCGATCGCCACGCGCTGCTTCATCCCCTGGGAGTATTCTTCGGTGCGTTTATTCAGCCAATCGCCAAGCTTGAGGGTTTCGATCATTTCATCGATGCGGGCGCGGACGGTGCTCCGGTCGAGGTTGTATAATCCGCCGCAGAAATGGAGGAACTCCAGGCCTGTCAGGCGGTCGTAGAGGAAAGGCTGATCAGGGATATACCCTGTTATCATTTTGATCTTTTGCGGCTCATTCATGATGCTCATCCCCGCCACTTCGATATCACCTTCCGTGAGGGAATAAATGCCGGTCAGCATCTTGATCGTGGTCGATTTCCCCGCGCCGTTCGGACCCAGGAATCCAAAAAGTGAACCCTTCCGGATGTGGAGGTCGATCGAATTAACTGCAGTAAAACTGCCGAACTTCTTGGTTAATTGCTTGAATTTGATCACGGAAGACCGCTAAATTGTGGAATATTGAAGTTGAATTTACATCATTGTAACAGAGTCGCAAAGGTTTAAGTTGCCGTTTTAAGCCCAATCCATAAAAAAAGGGCAGACACGCGCCTGCCCTTTTTAAAGTATAGCGTGCTATTA
>RHKR01000417.1 GCA_008363265.1 Chlorobiota bacterium | reverse complement strand
CAATTGACTACATCATTATAGCAGTCTATTTTGTTATCAGTATCGGTATCGCGCTTGTTTATTCAAAGAGGGCAAGCAAGAGCAGTGAAGAGTTCTTTCTTTCGGGAAGGAACCTGCCCTGGTATCTGGCCGGTCTGTCGATGGTCGCGACCACTTTTGCCGCCGACACACCGCTGGCCGTTACCGAACTGGTGTGGAACAACGGTATCTCGGGGAACTGGGTTTGGTGGAACTTCGCGTTTGGTGGAGTTTTAACGGTTTTCTTCTTCGCCAAGTTGTGGAGAAGGGCCGGTATTCTTACCGAGGTGGAGTTTGCCGAATTAAGATATTCCGGGAAACCCGCTAAATTCCTGAGGGGATTCAAGGCGGTTTATCTCGGACTTTTCATGAACGTGATAATTATCGGATGGGTAAACAGTGCGATGATCGCCGTGCTCACCGGGATTTTCGGCGTAAGACCTGAAGATGTTATCATTTATGTGTTCGGGTGTATGGCTCTTGTGGCCGTTTATTCTGCGATTTCCGGGCTTTGGGGTGTGGTTGTAACCGATGCCTTCCAGTTCATCCTCGCGATGGCGGCGTGCATCATTTTGGCAATTATTGTTATCAATTCCGAACAGATCGGCGGTATTTCGGGACTTCAGCAGAAGCTTCCCCCTCAGGCATTCGAATTTTTCCCCAACCTTGGTGAGTCACCGGTCGCCGGCGCGAAGGTATTCTCACTCACCATCTTCTCATTTTTCGCCTTCATAGGTATCCAGTGGTGGGCTTCATGGTATCCGGGGGCGGAGCCGGGCGGCGGGGGATATGTTGCCCAGAGGATGATGTCGGCCAAAAACGAGAAACACTCGATCTTTGCAACCCTCTTCTTTCAGGGGGCACACTACGCGCTCAGGCCGTGGCCATGGATACTTGCCGCTCTCGCCGCGGTTGTTATCTATCCCGAGCTCACAAAAGAGAACTCAAAGATGGGATACATCTATCTCATAAACGACTTTCTACCGGCCGGACTGAAAGGGTTGATGCTCGCGGCTTTCTTTGCCGCATATATGAGTACTATCGCTACCCAGCTCAACTGGGGGACATCATACATTGTGAACGATCTTTATAAAAGATTCCTCCGGCCCGGTCAAAGTGAAAAGAATTATGTGACTGCCTCAAGGGTGGTGACTTTAATTCTGATGGTGATCTCAGGTTTTGTTACTCTTTACATCGACAGGATCTCGGGTGCGTGGGAGTTCATAATTGAGTGTGGTGCGGGGCTTGGACTGGTTCTTATACTGCGCTGGTACTGGTGGAGGATCAATGTATGGAGCGAGATATCCGCGATGGCAACACCATTTGTTTTATTGCCTATTGTCAGATATTTCGGGATACCGTTTCCTGACAGTCTCTACGTACTCGTTTTAGGTACTACTGCGGTGTGGTTGGTCGTCACCTTTCTTACAAAACCCGAACCTGATGAAAAATTATTTTCTTTTTACGTAAAGGTCAGACCCGATGGTAAACTATGGGATGTTGTCAGGGTGAAAGGCGGCTTTACAGCCGAAAAAAGCCACATTAAGTACCAGTTCCTGGGTTGGATATCAGGTGTGATCACGGTTTATTCCCTCCTCTTCGGTAGCGGAAGTTTTATCTTTGGTGATTTGTATAACACAGTTATTTACCTTATTTTTACTATATTTGGTATCAGTGGAGTTGTTTTCTCCCTGAACAAGATCACCGCACCAACCGATTAGGGCCATAATGGATTTTAAAAGTGTTAAACTTATACTGCTTGACCTCGACGGTACCCTTCTTTCGAATGAGGGGGCGATCGGCGATAAAAGCAGAAAATATGCAAAGTTGCTTAGCGACAAAGGTGTTGTAGTAACCTTTGCCAGCGGACGGATGTATTCGGCTCTGGAACAGTACGCGAAGGAGCTGGATCTGAATTGTTATATAATTTGCTCCGATGGAGCGATCATTAAGCATTACCCTTCTGGTAATGTGCTTCAAAAGATCGCCCTCAAACCGCAAAAGGTAACCAAGGGTATCGATCTTGCCAACAAGCATGTGGTGAAGATGGTAATGTGTACAGAGTCTGAAGTTCTTTACACAGAGCACAATGAAGCCACGATGCAACTTATCGACCGGTTCGGCGCGCAGTTCCGTCTCGTCGACGATTACCGCACCGTGAACGAAGATATTATCGAACTTGTTTATGTCGGGGAGAACCGTCAGTCGCTCCACGAGATCAAAAAGCATTTCTCGTTTCCGTACTCATTCGGGATAAAACTTACTTACTCAAAGAGTCAGTCTCATTACCAGTACTACCTTGAAGTAAAAAGGAAAAATATTTCCAAAGCGAGGGCACTTACCGACCTGATGAAGAAATTGAAGATATCGATCAGGGATACCGTGGTTGTTGGTGACTGGTACAACGACGTTGAACTGTTTAAGACCAAAGCGATCAAAGTTTCGCTTGCCAACGCTGTTCCCGAGATCAAGTTCCTTTCGGATATTAAACTGGAACAGACAAATAATGAAGACGGAGTCGGTGAACTCCTCGAAATGATCTACAAACAAAAACATTGAAACTAAGAATTGACTACTGAAAGACTTAAAAACAGCAAGAGGGTTAAGGTACTGCTGTGGGTTCTAACATCAGTAGCCATAGCATTTCTCTTTCCCAAAGCCGAGGTGGTTGACATCCAGTCTGAAGCCGGGAATATCTGGCTTGATGAAGACCTGATCGCCGACAGGAGTTTCCCCATCCTCAAGGATGAGAAGTTCTACCAGGCGGAGGTTGACAGCGCTGTTAACTCTGTTTTTCATGTTTTTACAACTCCTTCATGTCACACATAACGCGGGGATCAGCGCCATCCGATATGTGTTGTTCCAGCCGCGCCTGAATTTTAAAAATTTCTTCATATTGAGGGATTTTCTTAACAGTCCCTAACTTGTGAACGCGGGTTTCACAGATGGCGCAAAGGCCAGAGATTTTAACTTTTATATTATTCAGAATGTGAAGATCAGCGATGTTCTCCCAGGCAGCGCGAGGCGAACGGCATTTGCAGCAGAAAAATTCATGGGGCTTTAAGGACTGTTTTCTGGCTTGCTGGCGGCTATCCAAAAACTCTTTTAAATCGCTGCCAT
>RHKR01000416.1 GCA_008363265.1 Chlorobiota bacterium | reverse complement strand
ACATCGTTGAACGACTTGGCTGAGTTAACGGCGTCCTGGCCTGTCATTGAATCAACGACAAAAAGAACTTCCGTCGGCTTCACCAAAGTTTTAATATCGCCGACTTCCGTCATCAGTTCTTCATCCACATGAAGACGGCCGGCTGTATCGATGATTATCAGGTCGTTCCTGTTCTCATCGGCAAATTTTACCGCGTCAGTGGCGATTTTACGGGCATCCCTTACATCAAGACTGAAAACCGGCACATCAATCTGCCGGCCAAGTGTCTTCAGCTGCTCAATTGCCGCAGGACGGTAAATATCCGCCGCTACAAGCAAAGGCTTCCTGCCCATTCCCTTAAAGCGTTTCGCGAGTTTACCGGAGAAGGTTGTCTTTCCGGAACCCTGCAAACCGACAACAAGGAGAATGGTCTTCCCTGATGGATTCAAACTCAGTTCCTGAGATGATCCACCCAAGAGGTCTACAAGTTCATCATAAATGATCTTGGTGATCAGCTGACCCGGGGTGATCGAAGCAATAACTTCCTGCCCCATGGCTTTCAGCCTGATACGCTCGATGAAATCCTTCGTTACCTTGTAGTTAACATCGGCATCGAGCAGGATACGCCGGATTTCCCTTACCGTATCGCTTATATTCGATTCGGTAAGCTTACCCTGCCCACGTATCTTTTTTAGGGCTAATTCTAACTTCTCGCTAAGATCCTCAAACATCCGTAATGCTAACCCTTAAGAGCGTTCGCTCCCGAAACAACCTCAAGAAGTTCTTTCGTAATTGCCGCTTGTCTTGCTTTGTTATAAGTAAGTTTAAGCGACGAGATCAGCTCTGACGCGTTTGTAGTGGCATTTTCCATCGCGGTCATTCTGGCACCGAACTCAGCCGCGTTTGAATCAAGGAGAGCCTTCCAAAGGTTGGTCTCGAGATACTGGGGCAAGAGGGAGTTAAGAATTTCCTTCTGCGACGGTTCGAAAATGAAAAGATCACCTGATGTCCCTTCCTGCACTTCAAGAGGCACGGGGAGAAACTGTGAAACTATCACCTTCTGTGAAATTACCGATCTGAATTCGTTGTAAATAAAGGTAACCTTGTCGTATTTTCCATCAAGGTAACCGCTCAGGATCGAAGGAAGTATCTTTCCCACATAAGAGAAGTTCAACGAGTTGAAGAGACCAACAAGGTCTCCTGCAAGTGTGTAACTCCTTTTCCTGAAATGGTCGTAACCTTTTTTACCTACACAATAAAGCACGGGATCGATCCCCTGCCCTTTAAGACCCTCGACATATGCCGTGGCCTCTTTAATGATATTTGTATTGAAAGCTCCGCAGAGGCCTCTGTCAGCCGTAACAATCACCACCAGTTCTGTTTTCACTTCCCTTACCTTGACAAAAGGATTTGTAGCCTTGTCATCTTCTGTGAAAAGATTTCCAACAAGGCTTCCCAATTTGTTCGTGTAAGGTCTGGCGCTAATGATAGCGTCAGTGGCACGGCGCAACTTGGCCGCGGCCACCATCTTCATGGCCTTTGTGATCTGCTGGGTGCTTTTTACACCTTTGATCCTGCTCCTCAGGTCTCTAAGAGTTGCCATGACTCGTCAGCTCTTACTTCTTAAATGAGGATGAGAATTCAGTAACAGATTTCTTGATCAGTTCTTCAATATCGGACTTGATCTCTTTGGTCTCTCTGATGCTCTTGAATATCTCGGGATACTGTCTGTCTATGAAAGCGAGGTATTCCCTCTCGAATTCACACGGCCACAACCTGTCTTTCGATAGGGATCGGGTGGTAGATACCCTGTTTCAGGAGTTCGACGAGTCTTGAACCTCTTGCGAGGGTTCTCTGAGTTGACACATCAAGGTCACTGCCGAATTTAGCGAATGCTTCAAGCTCTCTGTACTGCGCAAGGTCGAGTTTCAGACTTCCTGACACCTTCTTCATCGCTTTGATCTGCGCGTTACCACCCACACGGGAAACGGAGATTCCCACGTTGATGGCAGGACGGACACCCGCGTTGAAGAGGTTGGGCTCGAGGTATATCTGACCGTCGGTGATCGAGATAACGTTGGTCGGAATATATGCCGACACGTCACCCTGCTGTGTCTCGATGATAGGGAGCGCTGTGAGCGATCCGCCACCAAGTTCGTCACTCAGTTTGGAAGCTCTTTCAAGCAACCTTGAGTGGAGATAGAACACGTCACCTGGGTAGGCTTCGCGGCCTGGAGGTCTTCTCAAAAGGAGAGAAAGCTCTCTGTAAGCTGCTGCCTGTTTTGAAAGATCATCGTAAATAACGAGGGCGTGTCTGCCAGAATCTCTGAAGAACTCGCCAAGGCACGCGCCTGAATATGGTGCGATAAACTGCATGGGAGCAGGATCTGAAGCCGAAGCGGAAATAATTGTGGTGTAAGCCATCGCCCCTGTTTCTTGCAGTTTGGCTACTACCTGAGCTACAGTCGAACGCTTCTGACCCACCGATACGTAGATACAGTAAACAGGATTCACACCGTTGGCTTTCGCCTCTTCGGTGTGGGTGAATTTCTGATTGATGATCGTATCAATAGCAATTGCTGTCTTGCCTGTCTGACGGTCGCCGATGATAAGCTCTCTCTGGCCTCTTCCGATCGGGATCATGGCATCGATAGCGGTGATACCGGTCTGAAGCGGTTCCTTTACAGGCTGACGCTGCATTACGCCAAGAGCTTTTCTTTCGATCTCCTGGAATTTGGAAGCGTTAATTGCGCCTTTTCCATCAATAGGAATACCAAGAGGGGTGATAACCCTGCCGAGCATCTCGTCACCAACGGGCATCGATGCAACACGGCCGGTTCTTTTAACCTGATCACCTTCTTTTACAAGGGATGATTCACCGAAAAGAGCGCAACCAACCGAGTCTTCTTCAAGGTTAAGAACCATTCCAAAAACATCATTCGGGAACTCAACCAACTCGCTGGCCATTACCTTTGAAAGACCGTAAACTCTCGCTATACCATCACCGACGGAAAGCACAGTACCCACTTCATAGATATCTGCTTCCGATCTCTGTCCGGATAATTGCTCTCTTAATAGATTGGTGATCTCATCCGGTCTGATTTTAATCATATATCAAGTCCCATAGTTAAAATTTGTTTAGCGAAACGCCGGCACTGCCGAAAGTCTTCCGCAGTTTCTCCAGCTGATTCTTCACAGATGCGTCAACTATTACTTCATCCGTTTTAGCTACGAAGCCTCCAAGCAGTGCAGGGTCGGTGGTTACTTTTACCTTCAACTTGCATTTGAAGTAATCTTCAAGCTCTTTTTTAAGTTTTTCAACTTCAGCGTCACCCAGATCGAATGCAGATGCGAGCTCAAGGTTCTTGTATCCAGTCTCCCTGTCTGCAACCGCGATGAACGCCGCGAATATCTCCCGCGTAAAAGAGATCCTGTCTCTTATACCGAGGAACTCGATAAAGCGGACAAGTGAGTCATCCACCTTGCCGGAGAATATCTTAACAAGAATGGCAAGTTTGTCGGACTCCCTGAATACAGGCGACCCGATCACCCGGCAGAGATCATCACTGGCATCGAAAACACCAAGAATTCCCTCGACATCTTCGTAGATCGCCTTGGCTTTCTCACCGGTACCCATCTCTGAATAGAGGGTAGAAGCATATTTGACGGCTACCTTGCTGAAAAACATTGTCAGTTGTTCCTTATCTCTTCAATAAATTTGTTAACCAACAATTTGTTCTTCTCGGCATCAAGATTGGCTTTGATCACTTTTTCTGCAGCGGCTACAACAACATCGGCAACTTCTTTTGTTACCTTTTCAACCATCTCACGCTCGCGGTTTTCGAGCTCTGCGTCAAAGTCTTTTCTTCTTTTCTCAAATTCTTCCTTGAGCTCTTCAGCCATTTTGGCTTTCTGCTCCTGGATGAACTTTTTGCTCTCTTCTATCTGCCTTCTGGCTGCTTCATCATTCTCCTTGCGGGCTTTTTCATTTTCAGCCTTCAGGAGGTCAGCTTCTTCCTTCGCCTTCTTTGCCGCTTCAAGTGCATCCTTGATACCCTGTTCCCTCTGGTCCAGAGCGCTGAGTATCGGCTTCCACGCGAACTTGGCAAGGATAAGGAGAAGTGCAATGAATGTAATAACGGTCCATATCGCGAGACCTTCATTAAAATCAAGCAAGCCTCCCTTGCCACCTTCACTGGAAGATGCAAGCATGACAAAAGTGCTAAAGATCATTTTTATACCTTTGCGTTAATTAGCCTTATTTTCCGGCCAGGATGAAGCAGATAACGAGCGCGAAGAGTGAGATACCTTCGATAAGCGCGGCTGCGATGATCATTGTGGTTCTGATACCGCCGCCGGCCTCTGGCTGACGTCCGGTTGCTTCCATGGCTGCGGCAGCAAGCTTACCTATGCCGAATCCACCACCGATGATTGTTAACGCTGCTCCGATACCGGCTGCTAAATGTGCTAACTCCATTTCATTCCTCCGTAATAGAATTGTGTTTCTGTTTTTTAATGATCCTGATGTACTGCCATACCGATGAATACAGCCGACAGCATCGTAAAAATGTAAGCCTGAAGTCCCGCTACCAGGATCTCAAGCAAATATATAAATAGTGCCATGCCCACCGACACCGGTGCTACAGCCAATGTCCCCATGATTGATATCAACCCGATAAGGGCGTAAATAACAATGTGACCCGCGGTCATGTTCGCGAAAAGACGGATGGCGAGTGCGAATGGCTTCGTAAACAAACCGAGCACTTCGACCACTATCATGATCGGTAATAGAAAAACCGGTATACCGTGAGGGATCAAACCCTTAAAATATCCGAAAACGCCGTTTTTCTTGATGCCTCCCCATTGAATAACAAAAAATGAAAGGGTGGCAAGGGTGGCAGTGAT
>RHKR01000415.1 GCA_008363265.1 Chlorobiota bacterium | reverse complement strand
GTTCTCGTTAATATTTATGGTGACAACGCTTTCTGGAACGGTGGTCTCAATGTATACGGAACACCGTATACCAACGTCCTCTACAACTTCGTTGAGGCTGATTCGATCACCATCTCCAACATCGATGTTAGAGGTTCGATCCTCGCCCCGAGAACGAGCGTCAACTTTATCTCCGGTGTTCAGAACGGTCAGATGATCGCGAAGAACGCTTACGGTACCGGGCAGTACAATAACGTCCTCTTCAGAGGCAACATCCCTGTCGATACAACTATCGTCAATGTTGCCGAAGTGGTGGGCGTTGTACAGAACGATCCCGATTCCGAACCGGGCAACCACCTCGTCGGTGAGGATGATATCGCTTCTGTCTCGATCGTGATCGACAAAGAGATAAACTCAACATCTGGAACCAACTACAACTGGCAGCAGGTTTCAACCGTCGGATTTAACCAGATCATCCTTTCGATCATCACCGATCAGAATGGTGACCTCCTCGCCGGTACTTTCGGCGGAGGGATCTACCGCTCAACCAATGGCGGTACAGACTGGACACTGATCAACAGCAACATGCTCTCAGTTTATATCTGGAATCTGATCACCGCTCCCGGCGGCAAGATCTATGCCGGTACCGAAAGAGGCATCTATGCTTCCACCGATAATGGCAATACATGGTTCCTCGCCGGTCTCAGTGACGGTGATGTAAGAGCTCTCATCCTCGACAACAGCGGACGCATTTTCGCCGGTGTCTGGGGCAGGGGTGTTTACTACACAGATGATCAGGGTGCCAGCTGGACAGAGTTCAACACAGGACTTACCGATCTGGCTGTTCACGCTTTCGCGAAAAACAGCACGGGTGATATCTATGTCGGCACAATGGGTGGCGGTGTACACAAACTCACGCTCAACAGTGGCGGCTGGTTCCACCTGAACTCGAACCCTGTGAGCAGATTCATCTGGTCACTGACTGTTAACGGTAACGGCGATGTCTTCGCCGGCACATATGGTGACGGAGTTATCAGAAGTGGTGACGGCGGCGCAACCTGGGAGAGGATATCTTCAGGACTTACCGCGGCCCACATCTACGCCATCGGTCACGATGACAATAACAACATCTTTGCTTCCGCTTGGGGCGGGGGTGTTTACATGCTGCCTTCAACCGTGGTAAGCAGATTCACCGGCAACTGGATGAACTTCGGTCTCACCGGAAAGAACATCTCTTCTATCGCGGTTAACTCCTCGACCGATCAGGTGATCGCCGGTACAGAGTCAGGTGATATCTACAAAACTGATATCGTAAACTCTGTTAAAGATAACTCGACACTTCCGACCGAGTTCAAACTCTATCAGAACTACCCGAACCCGTTCAACCCGGCAACGGTTATCGAGTTCGCTCTTCCTTCAGCCCAGAATGTTAAACTTTCTGTTTACAACATTCTCGGTCAGGAAGTAAAAGTTCTGAACGATGGTCCGCTTACTGCAGGCTACCATAAATTCTCATTCGATGGCAAGAACTTCGCCAGCGGTGTCTACTTCTACAGAATGACCGCCGGCAAATTCTCCGAGGTGAAGAAAATGGTTCTCACTAAATAGGTATTAGGTGTTAGGTATTAGGTATTATTTCCTTTACCTGAGCATCTAGATCAAACTTTAAGGCTGTCGCAATCGCGGCAGCCTTTTTTATTACCCGGTAGCCCCTCCCCACCACTTAATACCTAATACCTGATACCTGATACCTAAAAAAAACCGTTCGTGTGTTAAAACATCGATTTTATAGTGAATCAGTATTATATTTGTGACGCAAAAAATAACAATTTGATAACAATGGGAACTTTTTCTGCCCTTTTTACAATTGTTACTATGCATACTGGATATTTAATCCTCAAAACATTCCACAATTAGGAGTTACTATAATGAAAAAGTTGTTTGCATTGGTTCTTGTTGTTGCATTCATGGCAACTGCTGTTAACGCCCAGTCAGGCCTCGTTCCAAAAGAAAAGAGCGGTGGCTACGCCAGAGTTCAGGCAATGGGCGGTGAGGGTGGCTCGAATCCATTCTTCGTGGATCCTATAAATATGACCATCAACCCCGCTTTCGCCAAATACTATGGCAACTTCCTCTGGGGTGATATCGGTGCTTCAGCGGCTGCTGTAAATGACGGTGACGGACAGTTTGCAGGTTTCAACTTCCAACTCGACAATAAACTTACCTTGGGTGCAATCCTCTCAAGAAATGATTATAAAGGTATGGGAATCTCCAGCGTTACCGGAACCAACGCTCTCGTTGGTATCCTCAACGGTCTTCCGGGAACAACCAGAAACGCTGTTGCTCTCGACAATAACTTCCAGGTTCTCGGTGCTTATGCCCTTTCTGATGCTACAGTTCTTGGTCTCGGTGTTTCATACGCTTCAACCCAGAACGAACTTACACCTGCTTCAGGTACTGCTGACAAATCATCAGCAACCCAGCTAGGTCTTAACCTCGGTCTTATCCAGCACTTCAGCAAAGACAACGGCCTCGACCTGAACTTCGCTTTCGTTTCACACGGCGCGAAAAATGAAGCAGCTAAAACCAACAAGGTTTCAGCTTCAACCATCAATGTTGGCGCAAGATATTTCCATAATATCGGCAAAGGTTTCTCATTCGTTCCTGTAGCTTCATTCACCACAATGAGCGGAACTGTTGACGTAGCCGGTGCAAGCACTGACATGGATTCATATTCACTCCTCGGAGTTGGTGCTGGTCTTAACTACACAGCAGGCGACCTTTTCCTCGCCGGTGGTGTAAGCTTTGCCACTGAATCATGGACAACCAAATCAACCGCCAACAATCCTGAGCTTACCAGAAACCACTTCTGGTTCCCCGTTTGGAACCTCGGTGCCGAGTTCAAGGTAACTGACTGGATGAAAGCAAGACTTGGTTATGTTGCTTCGACCATCAGAGACAAACAGGATATCACTGCCACAGCAACCACAAAGAACGAAGTTGTTACAACCAACTTTGGCCGCCAGGGTGTCACCCTCGGTCTCGGCTTCAAGTTCGGAAACTTCAACCTTGATGCAACCGTTAATGATGAAGTCTTAAGACAGGGCCTCAGAAATATCGGTACCGGTGCTGTAAACACATTCGGACACATCTCAGCAAGCTACGCTTTCTAAGAT
>RHKR01000414.1 GCA_008363265.1 Chlorobiota bacterium | reverse complement strand
TCGTCCGTGCGCCCAGACCAGGAAGAGGGTCGAGCCGGGGAGGAACTCCCAGCGATAGATCAGGTTCAGACGGAGCGACTTGAAGTTGAAGTCGGGATTACCTACTGCGAACCTGTTTCCGGTACCGGGATCGATCACATATTCACCATTTGCGTCATCGTAGCCGATCGAGGTCCCTTTTGTACCGTAAACAGTATAATCCATTTCCCTTTCCCTGTCAAGCTCCTTCAGTTCGGAGTATTTTCCGATCGAGATGAAGGGCTGCGCGAAGAGCTGGAGGCTCATCGTCGGGGTGAAGGTGTAGTCGAGACGGATTGTCGCGAAAAGCGTCTTCTGGTCGAGATATCCGAACACGTGCCTTGTGCCGTAGGTACGGGTTGCCGAGGCGTCATCAACATTTGCCACCCACTGGGTCTTGTCGTAATTCATTTCATAGCCCGGATAGACCGTGATCCTGAGAGCTTCACTCGCGCGCCATGAACCGCCAAGCTGCACATTATAGTAGTTGCTTCCGATCTCATCACCGCCGTAATAGAAGTCGCCATCCACAGTGAGGGCGTTCCTCTGATCGGTAGAGAATCCTACCGCGCCATTATAACCGGAAGGCATTTTCGCCGACGGACCGCCGCGGGTGTGCCTTGTGTTGAGCTTTTCAAACTCATAACCGAAGTTGTATCTCAGCTGGTAAAAGTTCAGAAGGGTTACACTTCCCATCGAGAAGAAGCCGTTTCCCTCGGTTTCACCGTCGAAGTTGAGCGACCTGTAGTATGCAGCGTAAACGCTTCTTGAGCGCGACCATGAGTTCTCCTTGTAGTCGCGCAGGCCGAGCACCAGGTGTCCGTTGATGATATCGGTTTTCCAGGCGAATCCGAGATCGTTCACATTGAATCCGGGTGAAATGGCGCCAAGAGCTGCGTTCACATAAAACTCACCTTCCTGCTTGTTCAAAGCAACCCTTCCGGCCCATCCGTTGAGGGAAGTGGCGTTGGGATCAAGTCGCTTCGTTTTCATGTCAGGTCTCTGGAAGAAGTGGATCGAGCTCTGCTGCAGATCGTTGATGTACTCCTTGCTTCCGTTCACACCGGTCCCGATGAAGTAACCGTTGATCACATATACTTTTGCAGAGTCAAGATTCACCCAGCCATCAACTCCGGCAGCGTATGAATTGCTGCTGAAGTCGTTCCTCAGCGATCCGTCGTCAAACTTTCTGATCATCGAGGTACCCATGAAGCCGAGACCGAAACGGGATTCGTCAAACTCCTTCAGGGTTCTGAAAACCGTTGCGTTGGAAAGGGGCTGAACCTCTTTCAGGGTTGTAAGTCCGTTCGTGTATGAGCGGGCGTTCATTGAGTTTGTTACCGCGTTGAGGGCATAGACCGACCATCCGTCGGATATCTTCCCTGTTAGCTTGGCGGCACCGATTATCTGGGTTTCGCCCGGATAATCAACGAAGTCACCATCCGCTGCCGGTCCGGTTGGAGCCTTGCCTATTCTGCGGGAATAGAACATGTCGGGGCCACCCCAATTGAAACCCCAGTTGTTGTTAGAGCCGCCGTAACCGAAAGCGAGAAGGTTTGATCCCTCGATGAAGAAGGGGCGCTTCTCGTCATAGAAAGTTTCATAGGCTGATAGGTTGAGGACAGCCGGATCCACTTCGACCTGACCGAAATCGGGGTTCACGGTCATATCGAGTGTAAGATTACTGTTGATGCCCCACTTCAGATCCGCGCCGAAAGTGGTTTTGTACTGGCTGCTCTTGTAGAACGGATCGTTCTGGTCGTGGATCAGGTACTGGGCTTTTTGCACCATGTAAGGCAGCACTTCAAGATTCGTGCCGGTACCGATCTCTTCAAAACCCTTGAGTTCGGCGAATTTGGAAACAAATCCGCTCTCATTCTTCTTAAGAAGGATGTAGTAGGTCTGTTCGTTTCGCCGTGAGATGTTCCGTTTGAAGTTGATACCCCATGTCATGTCGTTTCGTTTGTTGAACCTGAGCTGGGAGAAGGGGATGCGCATTTCAACGGTCCATCCGTCACCGGTGCGCTGGGTCTTTGCCTCCCAGACGCCGTTCCATGAACTTTCATCCCAGTCGGAATTGAACAGTGTACCGTCACCCACCGAGCCACTTGGTGTCGCGTAAAAATAGTAGCCCGAGCGTTTATCAAAATAGGGATCGAGAAAGAGCATGAAATAGTCTGATTGTACCCACTGGTCTTTCCTCGCCAGCACGGTAACGATCGAATCGGGTTCACTGTCGTAGCAGTAAGCACCAACATAAAATGCTTCATCGTCGTAAGTCACCTTAACGGCAGTCTTCTGCGTCGAAGGTTTTCCCTCATCGGGGTCGCGCTGATAGAAATCGAGTAAAGGCATTCCTTGCCAGACGGTTTCGTTAAGTTTGCCATCGACCTCTATAGGAGAGTTAGACTTCGAGATCTTGATCTCCTTGGAGCCCTTTGATCCGCCCGCATAAGCCTGCGCGAAGGCGATTAAAACGAAGAATATTAAAGCTGTTCTTCTCATATGGTTGAGGTTCCTGTTTGTTTTTAGAGGTTTAGACCCGGAGAGATGAAAATAGTTGTGTGCAAATTACCGACGTGAGGGGGGAATTTCCCGGATTAGTGATGAGTGGCGGTTTATACGGATGAGGGATGAAGGATGAGGGATGAAATTTTTAAAAAGTACAAAAAAAGGAACAGAATTTTGCTTCTGTTCCTTTTTCGTTTAACAAATTCTGATCATCGTTTGAATTTTGGTTCTTCGAGGGTCAAAGTAATCGAAATTCTGTGCGAATCGGGAAGGCGGTCATCCTCGGCCATGTTGAAGCGGGCGAAGGAGTAGTCGATGTTAAGTTTGGGGAGCTTGACGCCGGCACCGATGGTGAACTGCTTCACATCATTGTATCCGGCACGGACTGCAACAACATTCTTGAAGTTGTATTCAAATCCGAAGTGGGGATCAACCGAAACGGGACCCATGTTGAATGTGGCGGCGTACTTTCTGCCTTCAAATCTGACATCGAAGTCGACTGTCGGGAGCAGAATTCCGCCGAGGAGGTTGAGTGAATAAGCGGCACCCAACTTCAGGGTGGGTGTTATAAGTTCGTTTCTCCCGGTGCTCCATGCGACAAGTGTGGTGGTAACATCCTGAACAGCA
>RHKR01000005.1 GCA_008363265.1 Chlorobiota bacterium | reverse complement strand
CCAAAAATGAGGTCATTGAGCCGGTCACCCGCTCCCACCGCGAGGCCGCCGGTGGTTATGCCGAGCAAACTCCCGAGGATCGAGCCGACCGCCCCGCCGAGACCTGTTTTCCCCTCCTCGTAGGCGAGCTTCTTAAGATCGAACTCGTCGCGGAGAAGCCTGTTCCGGTCACCCGCGAGTTTCAGGTTCGAGAGGAGTGAGAAGAGCTCCTGCTCAGCCTGACGGTCGGATGCCCCAAGGGTTGATGCTGTTTGCTCGATACCGAGGAGCTTGGTGAGGGCATCCCGCCTGCTCTGTTCATCAAGCGCGCCGATGCGGGTGATGAGGTCGCTTTTGGCATCCGATTCGCTTTCGTATATCTTATTCAGAGAGTTGGCGGCCACCCCCGAGCGGTTAAGGCCGGCGGCTGTGAGGGAGTCGTTCAACTCCTGAACTGTAGCTCCGCGGCCTCTCTCTATCTCCCTCAGCCCCCGGGCCTGCTGCTCCGCGAGTGCCTTGCTCCCCGAAGCAGCCTCCTGCTGAAGGGTCTTTTTGTAGCCGGCCACCCCCCGCTCCCAGTCGCCCGCGAGGGAACCAGGCTGAATGAGCGAACCCGCCCCCGCGGCACTCATCCCCGGGAAAGCCGAGCCGAGTGCAGAGCGCAGCAATTCCTCCATTAATTTGTTGTAAGTATCACCTGTAAGGTTCATGTCACCTCCAAAATTTTCTTCCATTTACCATCTTTTACTATCCACTCCTGAAGCGAGGAACCGGTGTTCACAACCAACCTCACCGTATCCGGGAGCCCCTCAACAGGCGGAAGTGACTTGTGCATATTGGGATATGTTGTCAGGAGCCTCCGCTCGCCCCCGGTGTATAGAAACAGGAGCCGCAACACCCCTTTCCGCCACGTATAAAAGCTCCCCTCGGGCATGCTTCCGTTTTCGGGAAGTGAATCCCCTTCAGCCGGAAGTGGCGCGAACCGTGCATTAAGTTCTTCATGTATCAATCCCTTACCCTCCTTTTTTCAAGTTTTATTCCTTTAATTGCCCCGATACCGCTCCCGCTAAGGGAGACGGCAACCCTCCTGCAGAATTCAATTCCTTCCGAAGAGGAGGCCACAGGGTGGATCCTGATAACCTCCCCCCCGGAACTGAAGGAATCAGCGAAAGTTATCTCCCCGCTTTCTGTTTCAAGTTTTGCCTCCACTTCACCGGGAAGGGCACGCAGGTAAAGCCTGAGCTTCCTCAGCCTCTGCAGCCCCATCCCCTGAGTTGAAAACTCGCGGGTGCGCATGAACGCGGAAACCTCCGAATCAACCTCCCCGACCACATCAGGTCCCGTTCCCTCCGGATAATACCTCACCACAGAACCCCCACCCCACGAGAGCAGCACCTCATCCCCCATGTCACCGGCAATGGCACTGCCACAAGCGGGCAATACACAGACCCCTCCCAACCCGGGATGAGTGAACTTGTACCACACTCCCGCCTTGGTATCAAATATCAGGAGGAGTTTGTAGTCATCTTCAAGCACCACGGGGAAGCAGCACCACTTCCTTGAGGCAAACCTTGCGGGCTGCATGAAAGCTTTTACCCGGGAGAGGGTTTTGCCGATCCCCTCACCCAGGTTCCTCAACGTACCGCCGGAGAGGAGGTGAAAGGTGCCCCGGTCGAAGAATATCACGCCCGCGGGAGTGGCGAGAACGCCCCCCT
The DNA here is from genome assembly GCA_008363265.1 of Chlorobiota bacterium. Classification (GTDB taxonomy): domain Bacteria; phylum Bacteroidota; class Ignavibacteria; order Ignavibacteriales; family Ignavibacteriaceae; genus UTCHB3. The sequence continues at coordinate 18,241 of RHKR01000005.1, read as the reverse complement.
CGAGCTGCTGACCGGCTGTGGTGTAGAGTGTTACGATCCGCCACGTTACAGGATCGCCTGAAGTGTAAAGCTTGTGGATCGCCCCGCGCGTCAGGATCAGCACCCCGTCACCATCGTCGTGGATGCTCATTATCCTCTCAGCCTCCCCTCCCGGCAGCGAGATAAGACTCTCCGGGAAGAATGTGAAGTGTTTCCCCGGCTCTGAAAACGCAAGGGTGGCGGGGTATTCGACCTCATCCCGGGTTGTGGTCATCTCTTCTGTTGTGAGTCCCGTATCGGCAACGGTGTCGGTGAACGATATCTGATTAAGGGTCAGCTTCACCGGGTGGCGGTAGAAGACTGAACCGTCTTTCTTTGTACGGTAGAGTCTCTTCTCCGTTATCCTCATCGCCTCGGTCGGGGGAAGAAAAGGGATGTAGTTCAGCGTTACCGCGGCAAAGTTCTCATATTCCTCACCGGGGGTGGTTACCACGGGGGTTTCGATGAACGCGCTTTCGGTACCGTTTTCATCGACATAGACGAGGCGGTAACGGTAGTCTGAGGCGTTCCATATCTCACCCCCTTCGATCGTGGCGGTGCCAGAGAAAACCCTTGTTCCCGTTCCGTCGTTTGAGTAAGGCGGCGCGAAGAAGTTCACCTCAGGGAGCTGAAGATCTGCTGCGAAGAGCCTCCCTTTGTTGAAGCACCACTTAACTGCCGCAGGCGGAAGTGTGAATGCGGCCACCCTCCACGTGGAAAGCTCATCGTCGTGTTTGGTGTCGGTGTAGCCTGTCTCTTCAGGAGCGAGTACCGCCAGCTCGTAGAAGATGAACGGGGATGGCGACACCGTGGATGATATCACCCCCCTCGTCCGGTAAAGCCGCTTCTTCACAACCCGGGGGTCGGCAGGCACGGGCAAACCGGATAACACCACCCTGTTAGTGTCCCCCGAAAAACCGGTCGATCCCGTGGCGGCAGCCCTGTAAGCGGTGAACGGTACCGGTGCCATTGATGTATCACCCTGAGCCGACTCATAGACGAGCAACCAGTTGTACCAACCGGGCCCTATCCCCCCGCCTGAATCATACTGAACGGCCGTGACCCCGGAAACTTCAGGCGCGGCAATTCCGAAAGGGGTAACCTCTTCAAGCCCCGTGCCACCGGCAACAACGGCCGATCTTCCCCGGTTTATGACACTCCTCCCGTCACCCACGGAAAAAGCACCGCATCTCCCTTCGTCATCAAGGCTGGTTGTGAGGGTTTCCCATTCGCCGGTTCCCTCCTTCGAGAGGGCAACACCTCCCCCTGAAAAGGCTGCAAGATAATTGCTCCCGGTAGTGTCTGCGACAACCGCGAGGCCTTCGATACCGGCAAGAGGGGGCGCGGAGAAATTCCCCCAGTTCCCCCTCCTGACAGGTGTTCCCTTAAGTCCGGGAGCATCGAGCACGAGATCAACCAGTTCGCTCACCATCCCTTCCGGTAGAAATAGAGGGGAGGTAACTTCGTCGATCCCCCCCACGGCACCGGTGAAAACAGATTCGTTCATCCTCAGTACCCCATTTTGTAGCCGAAATTCTCGGGCAGCCCCCGGGTGTTCTCGCGGGATATCCTCCCCTTTTCACCCTGCTTCTCGAGGAATTTCTGGTAGGCAGAGGCGATATCCTGCTGTATCTGTTTCGTTTTCAGCTGCTTTGCTTCAAGGTTTCCGAGTATGCCGTCGATCTCGGCGACTGCCTTCTTGATCACGTATTCCTCGAACTCGACCGGTATCGAAGTGGTGTCGGTGTCTTCCGAGAGGTCTTCGATCGCCCTGTAATAGTAGGCAACCAATTGGTTCACGGTGTGGGGCGCGAGCATGATGTTGTTCGCCAGCCGCATGAAAACCGCCGAGGCAACGGTCGGTTCGAGCCACGTGTTCTCGAGCTGCTCCCTGAACCGGTCGAGATCAACCTCATAGGCGAGGCCGTGGCTCACCCCGTCGCCACACTCCATGAAGATAACCGAACGGGGCGACTCGAGCATCTGGGGGAAGTGCTCATCATCAACGGGGATGGTGAGAACACTTTTACCGACAAATGTACCCGTCCGGGTGCCCGTGGAGAGATCGGTCATCGCCTCCCACTTTTTCATCCCGAGGCCGTTAAGCTCGGTCTGAATCGACCTCTGCGCGAGGTTGATTATCCTGTTAAGCCTGTTCACGGGGAACAATGGATTCCCCTGCACATTGGCATCGATAACTATCTGATCGCGGAGCTCCGCGAGTGTTGCTGACATTAAGTACCCCCTTTCATTTTAGAGCTGAGCCAGCTGTTCGATCTTTGATGTATAGAGCCTGAAGAAAGAGGCGGCCTCTTCGCCCTGCCTGTCCTTTTCGAGGAGAAGCGCGACGGCGTATGCCACGAGTGCTCCCGCAGCGTTCCCCGGAAGTTCAGGGTCAACTGTTTCAGTCATCCTGACGGGCCGGCCAAGATAGCTGATCGTGTAACTCCCTCCCACAAGCGGGACGCTGAAAATGAGGTCGCCACCGGAGACGTGACAGTAAAGGTTATTGGCCCCCGACCTCAGAAGCGAGTTGTGCTCCCGCGCGTACCGGAGCATTGAACTGCTCCAGAGGGAGCACGGTACCTCGGTGCCACCGGCTGTCGGGGAGCATTTAACTTCGAGAATGTATGAGAGGTCACCCGGGAGCGGAATCTCACCACCGGTGACGGAAGTGAAATGCTCCTCCTTCATGAACGGTGTTAAAAGGAGGGGGAGCCCCCCTCCTGCTCCCCTCTCGGTGAAGATGAAGAGTGCGAAATTGTACACCTCGTCACCCGCATCGTTAAGTGAATCGATTATCTCCTTATCGCTCCAGAAGCCGGCTTCCCTTTCATCAAGCAGGCTCCGCACGCGGGAGACCAGATCAGCGGTGTTCATTTCTTCTTCCTTCCCGGGTCTTCACCGGTCACGTGGTAGTCACGTCCGAATGCAGGCGAGCCCTTCAGGTCGTTGATCTCGCCCTCATCCCCGGTAATGTACACCCCCGTCGCCTCTTCCGGCGTGAAGGAGTACTTCTTCCCCTTTAATGTTATCGAATATCTTCTGTATTTGCTTATGAATTTCATTTTGTTTCCTTTCTTTTAGGTATTTCGGTCCGCCGCGGCGGATTCGGTGCTACGGCGGTTCCGGGGTTCCGGGGTTCTTAAGTTCTTAATGCGCCGCGGCGCACTTAGGTTCTCATAAGTATCCCATGGCATTCTTCATTGTGTATCTCGATGCCGAGGTCCATGAGGAGTTTGGTGGTTGTGCCATCGACTCCGGGGGTTTCAACGCCCTCCTCGATCCTGAACTTGCGGCTCCCTTTCTTGTCGTTCGCCATGTAACGGAGTCTGACCTTGTCGGCATCGATCGTGAAGCCGTAGTTGGTGAACTTGCCGTCCATCATCGGGTTCCAGATCAGATCGACCGTTCCGAACGGCGTAAGGTACTCGCGCACGTTCACACCGTAAATGCTGGTAACGGGGTTGGGGTTGATCTCGTAGCGTGACTTGACGAATTTGTTGATCTCGGTGAGCTGACCGCTGCCGCACATGTGGATCTTGCGGTTGGAGCCTTTCTCGAAAACCTCCCTCAGGTGATCGTCAAACGTGTCCTCATCAAGTGTGGGTGAGTAACTGTTCACGTGGGTCTGTATCCTTCCGAGGAAACCGTGCCCCCATGTGGTGCGGTAGTTGCCCGAAGTGGCGTAACCCTGTGAGGGGGCGAAGAGGAAGTAGCGTTCGGCCTGAAGCTTCATCTCCTCGATCTTTTTCGCGACGAGGGCGGCGTGCTCGACCCCATCAGTGTAGGTCTCACCCGCCTGGTGCCTGCCCGTGGTTGCAACGCTCTCACTGAAGATGTTCAGGTAGTTGAACTTCTCAACTTCCTTCACGCTGACCGCGGTTCTGACGCCCGAGTATTCGGTGTTCCTCGATCCGATTATCTTCAGATAGCACCCCTCTGTCTGGAGTGATGTGAGCGATGTGGTGCCGTCGATGTGGGAGAGAACCACCTGAGAAGTGTTCTTGGTGGAAACGTAAGCCATTTGGTCGGTCTCTTCGATCAGAACGATATCATCGGTATTGAAGATCGTGATCGAGTTGCAGTTTGCCGTGGTGAGCACCAGTGTGGCCGGAGTGCCGGAGGCATTTATCACCGTCTTTGTGGTGGTCTGGTGGGGATAGAGCTCGCTTTCAAACCACGAAAACTTCGCGAACGGACTCCTTACCTCCTTGCTCTTCCTTCCGGAGAACCAGAGATACTGAAGGAGTGGTGTCTGGTAGGGTTTCATCAGATAGAGAATTTTCTCGACATCAGGGACCGCGTTGGCGGCGTTCATTGTACCTGAGGAGATAACTCCCTGGTTAATCGACTCGTAAGCCATGTTTACCTCATTGGTTTGTTATTGATTTTATAATGTTCCGAAGGAGACGGTTCCCTCCCTCACTGCCGTTTCTTGCCCTGCTCCCCGTTTCGACCGGGGGCCTGAGCTTTTCGACCCTCTTCAGGGTCTCTTTCACTTTCCGTATTACCTCTTCACCTGCCTCCATTCTGAGCCTTTCCAGCTCTTCCGCGGTTTTCCTGTTCTCACTGAACTTCTTAAGCTGAAGGGCGAGCGCGGCGGGATCGGCTGCCAGCACTTCGAAATAGCCCGGATTCTCCTGCTCCCAGCCGGCAAGAAGTTCCGCCGCGTTGGGTGCTCCGAGAGTTGATTCGAGGTCAGCCCGCACTTCCGAAGCCTTCATTCCGGCGGCTGTTGTGAGAAGTTCACTGAATAGTTGTTTCATTTCCTGTTCGTTCATAAAATTACCCGTTATTTACGCTGCAAAATTAATTCGTGGAAAAGGGGGTCTCAAGTTGAAAGATTTGCACGTGTACCTGTTGTAAACGGGATAAAAACTTTATGTTAACGTTAATTTTTCATAAATTGTGTTGATGAATTAAAAAATTGGTGAATTATGTGCAGCAGTAAATGGATCTGCTATTTCAGATATTTTCTGGTACTCGCCGTTCTACTCGGTATGACCGTTTTCGCCCAGTCGGCGGAACATCAGAGAGAGAAGTTCGATCCCGCTAAAGACCCCGCTAAAGACCTTCAGGAAGTGGTGAAAACCGCTACCGCGGCCAATAAAAGGATAATTCTTGATATAGGAGGCGAATGGTGCAAGTGGTGCCACTGGCTGGATGAGTTCATCGAGAAAAACGCCGAAGTGAAGGAAGCACTTCACTCATCGTTCATCATGCTGAAGGTAAACTACAGCAAGGAGAACAAAAACGAGGACTTCCTCTCGAGGTACCCGAAGGTTGAAGGTTACCCCCACTTCTTCGTACTCAATTCTGACGGCTCTCTCCTCCATTCGCAGAATACCGCGGAACTTGAAGAGGGAAACGGCTACTCGAAGGCTAAATTCCTCGAATTTGTAGCAAAATATAAACCGTGACCGGCAAGATTTCCGGCATGTATCGTGTAGTTTGAACCTTTTTAGATCATATTTCATCTGTTGCTGATTGAGTCTGTTTAGAAATTATAAAAAAGAACTCGAAGAACTCCTCGCCCAACATGAGGAACTGCAGAGCCGGTACGACGGGCTTGAGGCCGCCAACGGCGAACTGCTCCGGGTAAATAACGAGATCGACTCCCTCAGATATGATCTAACCGACCTCTCCACCAAAGTCTCACGGCTCAGAAATGAGGAATCCGACCTCAGCATCCTCCTCTTCTCAAAGAAAAGCGAACTCGACAGGATGGAGGAGAACCGCCGCGAGGCTGTAACCGAGTATAACGAGAAATCGCGGCTGGTAAAGGAACTGGACGCTGATATCCTCGAAAAACAGACGCATGCTGACGCTGCGGCACGTGAACTGACTGCGGTACTCGGCAGAATGGAAGCCGCCCGGCTCGAGTATGAGGAATACGACAAGGGCCTTGCGATTCTACGCGAAGAGGAATCGGCCAAAAGAACCGGTCTGATCAGCCTTCAGGAAGAGATAGAGCAGCTTAAGTATGAGAAGGAAAAATTCTCAAACCTTGAAACCCTGCGTGTAAGATTCGATGAAGTGAACGACCGGGTACAGGATGCCCTGAAACACAGGGCCGACCTTGAGTTTGAGATAAGAGACCTCGAACAAATGAAAAGAAACCTGATCGAGGATATAAACAAGATCAGGAACGAGATGATCGGGCAAAGGACACTCTTCGAGCAACACGTCATCCAGGAAAAGGTGGCGATCGAAAGAGACCTGATGCAGATGAGGATAGAACTCGACGATGCGATCAAACAGAGGCAGGAGAGGCTCGCCATCCTTGACCGTGAACTTTCTGAATCAAAAATCAGATATTCAAAGATATCCGCCGCCACTGACCAGCTTATCGAAGAGCTGAATGAGAATGAGAAAAAAGTGGCGATGCTCAAGATCGAACGGGATAACCTGCAGGATGAATCAACTTCGCTGAACAAAAGGGTGGAAACACTCTCCTCAAAGGCTTCGGCACTCGACGCCGAAGTGCAGCTCCTCACCCGGCAGGTTGACAGACTGAACGATGAGCGGCAGGTGACCTCCGGGCTTCTGGAACAGATCAGAGGATCGATCCAGGGCCTTACCGGCTCCAAAGAGGCGATAATTGAAAATATTACACGCCTGAATCAGCAACTTGCCGAAAAGAACAAGGTTTACTCTGAAAGCTACGGTGAATATCAGGAACTCCTCGAACACCTCCAGGCACGGAAGATCGAAGCGGTTAACCTGAAAGGTATCATCGAGATACGCACACGGAAACTCAGGGACATCGACCGTGAACTCGCTTCCCTCGAAGCACTTCGTGATGAGTATGAGAGCGATCTGCGACAGATACTCGATCTTCAGAAATCACTCAGCGCCGATCTAACCAATTCACAGGAAAATGTGCAGTCGCTTCAGGATACGATCACCGCGCTCAGGAAGAAGTTCACCGAGATACTTAAGATCAGGAAGGCGCGTCAGGAGTCACAGCGCCGCCAGAGAGCAAAGGAAACCTACGAGGAAGAGGACGATTATCAGGAAGACACCGGCACAAGGGAGTTCAAACCGGCGTCAGTGGCTGCAGACGAGGTGATCAAAGCTATTTATGCCGACTCAAGCCGGGCCGCGCTCGATGACCTGCGGTCGATACTCTCCGGCGGAAGGGTTGAACTCGATCTTGCAGAGTCAGGATCGGATGCCTTCGAAGCCCTTAAATCAGAACCTTATGATCTCGCTTTCTTCGATCTTAACCTCCCCGGCATGTCGCCGATCGAGATAATCGAACGGATGCGCGCTTCCAATGTATACAAGACCATCCCGATCTTCGCGATGCTCGAGGCCCCTGATGAAAACCTCCAGCTCCTCGCCATGGATGCGGGTGCCACCGGAATTATTTACAAACCCCTCTCCCCCGACATCGTGATCACCGAGATCAAGAAGTACCTCCCCATCTAATAATGGACTCATCCCTCAACCCTCAACCATCCAACTCCACCCCAAACACCATACCCTCCACACTAAACACTCTACACTTAATAAATTCCCCCTCCCGCGGCGGCCGCGAATTATATGTCCGCGATCTGATCGTGGAGCTGCAGCGAGCCGGAGTGACCAATTATGTGGTGGGCAGAAGACATTCGGTTATCGAAGAAGCGTGTGTGAAAGAGGGAATAAATTTCATCCCCACAACCACCCGGGCAAAGTTTTCTTTCTTTGAAGTGTTGAGGCTGGCTTCGTTCATCAAAAGGAACGGAATTAAAACTGTTTTCTCGCATACGCGGAATGATGTCTTCACCGGTTCGCTGATCAAGCTTTTCACCCGCGTGAAACATGTACACGGCATTTACATGGGTACCGGCCCTAAAAAAGACCCCATCCACCGGTTCATTTACGGTAGGGTGGATGTGCTGCTCACCTCGGCGGAGTTCTCGAAAAACGAGTGTGAGCGCTACCTCCCCGTTCCTGATGGTGCGGTTAAACTGGTGAGATACGGAAGAAATACAGAGAACTACAACATCCCTGCAGGTACGAGGGAGAACATCCGCCGGCAAATGGGAACACCGCCAGAAAAAATTGTTGTGGCCGTTATGAGCAGGATCGACTCAGGCAAGGGCGTAGGCATCTTCGCGGAAGCACTTCAATTGCTTGACGAAGAGACCCGGAATAAGGTAGAGTTCTGGATAATGGGTGAACCGACCGTGAAGGACACCGACGACGCCGGAAACCCGGTCTATGAAGAGCAGGCGCAGAAACTGTATGACGGGTTGAAGGCCATGGCGAAGGAGATGCCCGACCGGCTTAAACTGATCCCATTCCAAAAAGACTATATTTCGTGGCTCGCGGGAATGGATATTTTTGTTCTACCAACGCACAATGAAATGTATTCACTCTCCGTGATCGACGCGATGATGACTGGCCTCCCCGTGATCGGCACGGATGCCGGAGGCACCACCGAACAGATCGGCAATGATGAGCGCGGTACACTGGTTGAACCCGGTTCACCCTGGGCGATAGCTGATGCAATCAAAGAGTTCGTTGACAACCCCTGCACCATAAAACAAAAAGGGGATGCCGCCCGGCTATGGGCAACATCCCAACATGATTTCAAAAAAGTGGTTCAGTACCTCGGTACTTCAGTACTTCGGTGATTCGGTACTTCGGTACTTCAGTACTTCAGCGATTCGGTACTTCGGTGTTGCTGAGGTTCCGGGGTTCTGAAGTTCCGGAGTTCTTAAAGGAGCTTCTCGATCGCCGAAGTGATCTTCTCACCCTCGGGCTCATCCTTGCTCACAAACCTCTCGACTATTTGACCATCCTTGTTGATCAGGAATTTCTCAAAGTTCCATTTGATGTCTTTTGAACCGGTGACCTCGTTGTTCGTAAGCCAGGCGAAAAGGGGTGCTTTCGAGTCACCGAGAACAGCAACTTTGTCCATCAGCGGGAAAGTAACAGAGAACTTTGTTGAGCAGAACTCTTTGATCTCCTCGTTGGTGCCGGGCTCCTGTCCGCCCAAGTCGTTGCACGGGAAGCCAAGGATCACGAGACCGCGGTCTTTATACTTATTGTAAATGTTTTCAAGTCCGGTGTACTGTCTCGTGTAGCCGCATTTACTTGCTACATTTACGACGAGTACAACCTTTCCTTTATACTGAGAAAGATCAACCTCTTTACCGTTGATATCCTTCACTTTGAAGTCAGCGAGATTCTTTCCTGCCATCATCTGTCCGTTGTTTGAAGTTGTCTGTGCGGGGGTTTCACTCCCCTTGTCCTTGGTGGCAACAGCCACTACAGCGACGTTCAGTATGACCGCGAAAACTATTCCGAGATATTTCATCATTGTTTTATCCTCCTGCAAACTAAACACAACACCGGTGGGAAATGGTTCAAAAACAGAAAACCCGTACCATGGATTGACTCAATCACGGTACGGGTTAAAAATGATCCGGATATCTTCAGGAATTCAGTTCCCTCTCCACATCAGTTCTGATCGTCGCAAGGGCGATCTTGTTGATCCCAAGAGCCGCGGAGATCTTTGTGAAAAGTTTCATTTCCATGGTACTAAGGTCGGAGTCGGCAAGCATAACCGCATAAAGGTTCTTCATCAGATCATACTTCTCATCGAAGTAGAAGTTCTTGTCGATGAACTTGAGTGTGGTCTGAACCTGCTCTTCAGGATAGACGTGACTTTTGCATTCCTCAAGAAGCTCGTCGACCTGCCCTTCAGAGAGGTTGAACTTCTTTTTCAGCACCGCGGATATCTTCTGATACTCCACTTCGCTGAAACTATCGTCAGCGTGCGCCATCAGAACCAGGAGGGCTGCAGTGGCCGCACGGATGTTCGATTTGTACTCCTCCGAAGTCCTGTCGAGTTCCCGCGAATTGCCTTCGAATTTTTTCTTGAATATCTTATCAAACAGACTCAATTAATACTCCTTGACGATTAAAGGGCGGGTTTGGGCCGCTCGAATATCTTTGACATATAGTTGTAATAGGCGGCAAGGTCACTCTTGAAGTGTTCTTTTCTCGCCCTCCAGCCCCAGTTGCCACCGAGCCTGCCGGGAAAGTTCATCCTTGCTTCGGTACCAAGGTTCAGGATATCCTGCATTGGGATCACCACGGTGTCGGCAACAGAAGCATAGGCGGCCTTGATGGCAGCTGAAACCAGCTTGTCGTGCTGGTAGCAGTTCAGATAGTTCTGCGCGAACTCGTAGATGTCGTTTTTCTGGTCTTTAACAGAGTCGAAGTACCCGCGCGTGGTGTCGTTGTCGTGTGAACCTGTGTGAACCACGCAATTCTTTATGTAGTTGTGCGGGAGGAACTTGGCTTCCATCCCAGTGCCAAAAGCAAACTGCATGATCTTGATTCCGGGAAAATTGAAGGTGTCCCTCAGTTTTTCCACGGGCGGGGTGATAACCCCAAGGTCTTCGGCTATGATAGGTACATCACCGAGATATTTTTTTACGGTTTTGAAGAACTTCATTCCGGGTGCCTTGATCCACTTCCCGGTTTGGGCAGTGGGTGCATCACCCGGTATTCTCCAATATGCTTCAAAACCGCGGAAATGGTCGATACGGGCAATGTCCACAATTTTAAGCAGTGAAGAGATGCGGTTGCGCCACCAGGCGAAATCATCCTTCTCCATCTCATCCCAACGGTAGAGGGGATTTCCCCAAAGTTGACCGGTAGGACTGAAATAATCAGGCGGCACACCGGCTACCCAGATCAGTTTACCATCACCGTCAACCGTGAATAGCTCCTTGTTGGCCCATACATCGGCACTGTCGTAAGCCACAAAGATCGGAAGGTCACCGATTACGGTGATCCCGTTCTTGTTGGCATATTCCTTCACCTTCATCCACTGGTCGAAGAAACAGAATTGAAGGAACTTCTGGTATTCGATCCCTTCGGCGAGTTTCTTTCTCCATTTCGGCAATTCTTTCGGTTCCCTTACAGCGATCGAGTGCTCCCAGGTGGTCCACAATGCACCACCGTGATGCTCCTTCGCTGCCATGAAAAGTGAAAAGTCATCAAGCCAGGCCGCGTGGGTTTTGCAGAATTTGTTGAATGCCGTTTTGACCTGTTTCGAATCATTTGCTTTGAATCCTTCGAACGCTTTCTTCAGGAGACCGGTCTTGTACCCGATCACCCAACCGTAATCGACGAGATCAGGATTGAAATCAGGTACTACGGCCACATCTTCAGGAGAGAGGAATCCCTCCTGAACCAGCACGTCAGGAGAGAGGAGCAGCGGGTTCCCCGCGAAGGCCGAAAAACACTGGTAGGGTGAGTCACCATATCCCGTGGGCCCAAGCGGGAACACCTGCCACAGGGTCTGCCCCGCGGCAGTAAGAAAATCGATAAAATTGAATGCCTCGGGACCGAGGTCACCAATTCCGTACTTCCCCGGTAATGATGTCGGGTGGAGAAGTATACCCGCTGCTCTGTTTAACTCCATTGTAGTTCTCTCGTTTTCTTACTTCATTAACATCATTTTTTTGGTCAGTCTGCCCGCAGCGGTCTCAAGGGTGTAGAAGTAGATTCCGCTTGTAAGGCCAGCGCCGTTGTAAACGATCGAGTGCTGTCCGGCAGGTTTGTAACCGTTGAATATCTCGGCAACCTGCTGTCCCATCATGTCGGTAACGAAAAGTCTTGCGTTGCCTGCTTCAGAAAGATTGAACTTGATGAAGGTTGAAGGGTTGAACGGATTCGGATAATTCTGATCGAGCGAGAAGTTCGCGGGGTTGGAAACAACACCGTCTTCAACACTTGTAGGATCGAAGAACTCGAACTTGTAGATCGCACGGGTACCGGCATCTGAAACAAATGCTGTCCTTGCGTCTTTTGAAAGAACAACATCACTCGGGCTGGTCATCGGGGCACCGTTAGGGTCAGGGTTCGACATGCTGAACTGACCCGGGAGTTCGAACACAGGATCGGCGAAGTTCACGATCACGTTGTAGGCTTTCACCCATCTTCTGGTAGTGTCTGTGCCGGCTACCCAAAGGCGGCCCTGTGAGTCAAGATCGATTCCGTAAGGAATGGTGCTGGTGAAATCGAGATCGCGCGCGAGATCGGTGATCTTTGTGCCTGAATATGCTGCAGGATTGGTCTGGCTGCCGCCTGTCCACATGGCGATACCGCCGGTAACTTCAGTGGCTGACTTCGAGTTTCTTGATGTGTACCATGGAGTTTCAGGGTTGTCGTAGTCACCGTCTTTCAGAAGGGCGACATCTCTTACAACATCAAGACCGTTGAAGTGGGGCCCGCCCGGAACGATCGGAAATGTGGCCATTGAGATCCATGAACCTCTTGCCGGAGTAGTAAGGCCGTACTTGAAGTTGTAGAAACGGATGGTGGTGTTGAATGTTGAGAATGAGAAAAGGATGGTGTCTTTGGTAATTGCAGCACCATGAATGTAGGTTCCATAACCGGCACCGTTTATGTTGAAACCGAACTTTTCAACCTGGTTTGTATCGGCGTTCTTATAGTAGTACTGCGAAGCCACTGTATTGGGCGCGGTTCTTGGATATGGAATGCTCGCGTTTATCAGAAGGTCCCTGTTCAAAGCCGTGATACCTCTGATGGCGCCGATATTTCCGGTAAGTGTATCGGAATCACCGTTAAGGTCGAAATCGATCAATTTCCTCATTACGGTGTCGCCGGGCATCAGATAGTAGATAGCGTTGTGAGCTTTGGTGGTGGTGGCTTTTGATGATGCCACGTAAACTACTCCGGCTGAATCCATCGTCATAAGATAAGGTCTTACGAATGCGGTGTCACTCTCCGGGAAATGAATGGTTTTTGTAAAGTTCCAGACTTCGCCCTGGGAGTAACCCGCGACAGCGAAAACCGAAACAAAAGCCAGCAGTGTTAGTATCTTCTTCATGGTAACCTCTGTTTGTTTATTCTTCGTATCTCTTAAAAATGATTGATGTGTTGTGTCCGCCGAAACCGAAAGCGTTGCTCATTGCATAGACGACATCCTTTTTCTGCGGTGTGTTGAATGTATAGTTAAGATCGCAGTCGGGATCGGGATGTTCGAAGTTGATGGTGGGGGGAACATATCCCTTGTTTATCGATAGAATTGTTGCGATCGCTTCAACGGCACCTGCCGCACCGAGGAGGTGCCCTGTCATGCTCTTGGTTGACGAGACGTTCATCTTGTAAGCCTGCTCTCCGAAAACCGCTTTGATCGACTGTGTCTCCGCGATGTCACCAAGCTCTGTTGATGTGCCGTGCATGTTGATGTAGTCGATAACCGAGGGGTCAAGTCCAGCGTATTTCAGCGCGCGGTGCATTGCAAGCCTTGCTCCCCTGCCTTCAGGATCAGGAGCTGTAATGTGATGTGCGTCGCCGGTGAGACCGTAACCAACCACCTCGGCGTATATCTTCGCGCCTCTCCTCACGGCGTGGCCGAGTTCCTCAAGAACAAGTGCTCCGGCGCCTTCACCCATAACGAAACCGTCCCTTGTTTTGTCGAATGGCCTGCTGGCGGTCTCCGGGGAGTCGTTTCTCTTCGAAAGGGCCTGGGCTGAATTGAAGCCTGCAACTCCGAGTTCGCAGATCGGACCCTCGGTACCGCCGACGATCATCATCTCCGCCTGGCCTTCCTTGATCAGCATGAACGAGTCGATAAAGTTATGGTTTGAAGTGGCGCAAGCTGAAACCGCGCAGTAGTTTGGACCGCGGAATCCGTATTCAATTGAAACCTGCCCTGAGGCAATGTCAGGAATGAGCATCGGGATAAAGAATGGAGAAACCCGGTTGGGGCCGTGGTTGGCGAGCGTGAGAGCCTGCTCCTGGAAAACGTTCATGCCGCCGATTCCCGATCCTATCATTACTCCCGTGTCGTCTTTGTCATCCGCCGACATCTGTGAAGGATCGATCCCCGCGTCGGCCAGCACATCCTTGGCTACCGACATCGCGTACTGCGCAAAGAGGTCCATCCTCCGGGCCGATTTCCGGTCGAGGTAATTTAACGGATCGTATCCTTTAAGTTCGCAGGCGAATTTGGTGGCCACACGGGAAGTGTCAAACTTTGTAATGGGAGCGGCTCCGCTCTTGCCTTCCATCATTCCCTGCCAAAAATCCTCTACATTAAGTCCGATCGGAGTAAGGGCTGCCATACCGGTAACTACTACTCTTCTTTTGCTCATCTTTTCTCTTGGTTTGTTGTAAATTCTTACAGAACTGTTGCAGTCAGACAAAAAATTGCTGACCGTAAAATATTGAAAAACACTAACTTGTAAATTTACAGGTTTTTCATTTACTAATCAAACCAAAGAGAAAAACAACCGTGTTTTAGCGGCGGGGTATACTCAGCGTGAACCTTGATCCTTTCCCTTTTGAGCTTGTAAGTGTGATGGTGGCACCCATCAGTTCCACGTATTTTTTAACCAGGGAGAGCCCGAAACCGGAGCCCTCGTGATTCAGTGAGTAGGTCTCATTTTCCTGACGGAACTCGTTCCAGATCGATCCCTGCTCCGAGTCGGCAATTCCAACCCCCGTGTCGCTCACATCGATCAAGATCGCGCCGTCCTCATTGCGGAGTACCACCTCCACTTCCCCCTTTTCCGTGTACTTGATGGCATTGTTAACGAGGTTGTTTATCACACTCAGGATAACAACTTCACTGGTCTGAATGATAAAGGGGGTGTCTTCGCTCCTGAATGAGAGTCTTATCCCTTTTCTCAGCGCGAAAGGGGTAAAAATTTCCGTGATCTCCTGCAGCAATTCTTTCAGATCAACTATCTGTGATTTGTTGCTCGTGTAAACCTCTTCAAACCTGTTCAGATTAAGGATCATTGAAACAGTGTCACGAAGTCTCATCGAACTTTTGAATATCCTTTTAACAAGTGCGGTTTTCTCACCATCTCCTTCCAGCATCTCTATCAGCATTTCCGAAGTGCCGATTATCGCCACCAGCGGGTTGCGGATCTCATGGCTCATGCTCGAGAGGAAATGATTTTTCATCTTTGTCATCTCATTCGCGGCCTCCTCGGAAAGCATAAGATCATGTATCTTAATTTTCGTCTCTGTGATGTCGCGGGAAATGCCTCTGAAACCTGTTAGCTGGCCGGCAGATGAGATCATTGGAAGATATTCAGTCTGAACCCAGATGATCTTGCCTGATCTGCTTCCGAGCCTGTGCTGAATGCTCCGCTTGCCCCCGATTTCCTTGTACCGGAGCCGGAGTTTATTGAATATCTCATCTTTATCCTCCTCAACCAGCAGACCGGCAATGTTGATCTTACCGGTCAACTCATCCGCTGTGTACCCCGTATCTTCTAGGAACACACAGTTGGCGTAGGTTATCAGACCCTCCGGATCGGTCTCCCAGATCATATCCCGCGAGAGGGAGGTTACCTGTTCAAAACGGTCTTCTCTCAGACTCAGTTCCTCCAGAAACCGCGTTTCTTTCGTTTTATCGATAACCGCGCATTTTATAAGATATTCACCATCTTTCTGTTCGGTGGAAGCCCGCAAAAGAATGTTGAGATGGTCAAGACCGTTGTAAGCACGTATCTTCTTTTCACCGCTAATGCCGCGTTGTGTAAGGTCTCTTAAGAAGAAGTACAGGTCATCCTGATCCTGGGGGATAACATAATCGGAGATCTGCTTCTTCTTTACTTCAGCCTTTGAGACTCTGAAGAGATCGCAAAAGCCCGCGTTGGCCTCCTTGATCCTGAGATTGTAATCGAATATCACGTATGCCACAGGGGCATTTTCGAATAGATCAAGATACTTTGTTTCCGATTCTTCAAGCTGCATTATTGTTCTCTGCAACTCTTCATTCTGATATTCGAGTTCCTGATGATAAATATTTATACTTTCGAGAAGTTCGGCCGTCGATTTATGCGACAGGTCGTTCCCGTTCTTATACTCGTAAATCGCCTGTTCGATCTTCTCTTTAATGTTGTCGCGCATATCCATATCGAAGTAACACTAATTTAGAACCATGAATAGACCGTCGAATTCCCTGTTTCCGTCAAAAAGAGGAACCGCGTACAATGAATAAATTTTTTCCGGATCACCGCCTTTCAATCTGCATGAAACCCCGGTGATCGCCTGATGAGAGGTCGAAACCTCCCTGAAGGGATTTAAGGTTTCACCGGTATCATTGACCAGCAGTTCAAAACCATCGATCTTTGATATCTCACCATCATCCTTCCCGGTTTCATGTGATGAAAGGAGAATCCCGGCATCATTTGCGAAAAGCACCCTGCCGAATCTGTTGACCAGGAAACGGGAATTCCCCGTTCCCGAGAACATCTGATCAAAAACAGCCTGATTATCGAGCATTTTCAACTCCATCTCTTTCAAAAGGCTCACATCGATCACCGTGCCAACAAGGGCGAGGGGTTTATCCCCGTTGCGTTCGGTGATCACTCCGTGATCGTAATACCACGCGTATGAACCGTCTTTTCTCCTGATCCGGTAAGTGCAGTCCCAGTGAGGGGTGAGGCCTGTCAGATGATCACGCATCTTCTGCATTGTGACCTCGTAATCATCCGGATGTATAAGTTTGCATATCTCATAAACATTCGATGGAAATTCCGCCTTTGTATAACCCAGCATTGTGGCTTTTCTGTCGTCCATGAAGACTTCATCCTTCACCAGATCCCATCTCCACCAGGCCATGTTCCCGACCTCGAGAGCGGTGCTCAGATACCGGTTCAACTCGTCTGCCCTTGCCCTCTCCCTGTTGAGCTTGGTTATTTCCACAAAGGTCAGAATGATCCCCTCAACTACATTGTTCTCTGTCCGGTAAGGTCTGATACTGACAAGATACGTCACACCTTCAGGGAAAACCACTTCCCTGTCAAACATCTGAAGTGTCTCCACCACCTTCTCAATGTCACTGAGCATTTCGGGATAAGACCTGGATGCAGAGATATGTGTGATCGGCCTCCCGATATCGGAAGGGATGATGTTTGTCAGTTTGCTCACAACAGGTGTCAGCCTCCGTATACAGAGATTCCTGTCAAGATACAATGCTCCGATCTGGGTGTTCAAAAGAAGATTGTTAATATCAGTATTCAATCTCGTCAGCTCGTCGAGCTTGATCTGGAATTCTGAATTAACTGTGAAAAGCTCCTCATTTACTGACTGAAGCTCCTCATTCGTGCTCTGAAGCTCCTCATTGCTCGCGATCAGTTCCTCGTTACTGCTCTGAAGCTCTTCATTGGATGTTTCGAGTTCCTCAACCGTGGCCTGAAGACTCTCCTTGGTCGATTGCAGTTCCTTCTGTAACTCGTTCAGGCGGTCGCCATACTCCAGATCGAGATCAACTGATTTCGACCGTTTAATTCCTTTCGGGGTCTCTTTCAGTTTGAATGAGACAAGGTAGAAAAAGGTTTTTTCCGTCTCGATCTTCCTGGTTTCCAGCAGAAGTGATTTCTCTCCAAGTGATCTAAGACCCGAAATCTCCTCAGTCAGAACGTCGTTTTTATCCTTCTTTAGCCGCCTTAACTGGGCGCTGAGAAGCAGTGACATTTCCCGCGGTAGATTGTCGAGCAATCTGTTGGAGAACCAACCCGGCTGTATCTGAACGAACTGACTCACATCGTTGATCGTCTGAACAATTATCCCGTTCACATCGATCAGTACCGAGGGGGGCAGCACGCTGCTGAGGAGCGCATTGCTGAGGTGCTCAAGACGGAGACCGTGGTGCTGTACCGGCATCACCAGCGGCACTTCGGTCTCATACTTCTTGGGAGTGGTCGTTAAGTCTTTGATGATAGGAGGATTGAACCCCTGGCGGTAGCGGAATATCTTCCACTTGGTATCAACGTTCTCAAATGCTTCTTTAAGATCACCTATGCTCTCGCTGCTCCCGAGGAAGAGAAAGCCGTCAGGACTGAGAGAATAGTAAAACATTGCCAGCAGCCTGGTCTGAACCTCGGGTTTCAGATATATGAAAAGGTTTCTGCAGACCAGCATATCCAGTTTCGAGAACGGGGGGTCTTTAATGAGGTTGTGTTTCGCAAAAACCACCATCTGACGGATACTGTCATTGATCTGATATCCGTTCTCCTGTTTCGTAAAATATCTTGAGAGAAGATATGGATCAAGATCGGCGATTATACTCTCGGGATACACACCCGCGGATGCCTGGTCGAGTGAATGCCTGTCGATATCTGTCGCGAATATCTTTACCTCACAATCGACTCCTTCTGTCCTCAAATATTCTGTGAGAAGTATCGCAAGACTGTAAACCTCCTCCCCGGTTGAACAGCCC
>RHKR01000413.1 GCA_008363265.1 Chlorobiota bacterium | reverse complement strand
GAAAGATTTTTAACCTTTCAGAAATTCTGTTCAATCCTGATGCCCATCTACACTTCTACGGCAAGACCACTTCACGAAAAGGAAGGAAAATGGGGCATATAACAATGAATGGTGATGACCCGGCTAAAATATTGAAAGAACTGACCCTGTTGGAAAAAAAGATCAAGATTGGAAAGGATATTTAGATGAAGAACCCGAATCCGCTGGTTGGTATAATTATGGGCAGCGACTCCGATCTCCCTGTCATGTCGGAAGCCGCGAAAGTTCTGGAAGAGTTCGGAGTGGAGTATGAGATCAATATCGTTTCTGCCCACCGTACCCCGGAACTTATGGCTGATTACGCCTCGAACGCCCATAAAAAAGGGCTGAGAGTGATAATCGCAGGAGCGGGGGGCGCAGCTCATCTTCCCGGAATGACCGCCGCCTACTCTCCCCTCCCGGTAATAGGGGTTCCGGTAAAGCTTAAATCACTCGACGGGCTCGATTCTCTTCTTTCGATCGTTCAGATGCCTGGTGGAGTACCCGTTGCAACAGTGGCAATTAATCAGGCCAGGAACGCGGGACTGCTCGCTGTCCAGATTCTCGCAACTTCGAATGAGAGTCTAATGCAGAAGATGATCGACTTTAAAAATTCATTAACTGAAATGGTTCTCGAAAAGAACAGAAATCTTAAAGTTTAGTCGACAGCACTTTCAGAGTAAAAGACACTTCCCCTATCGGAATCGATCTCCATTTTGATCCCGAATGGTACAGTAAAGAGATCGTTTATATGCCCGAATGGAAAGTTTGTGATCACAGGTTTGTTGATCATCGAAATGTAATCCTCAAAAACTTCCGATTGGGTTAATGTGGGTCCATCACCCGCGTCACCCTCGGTAAACTTTCCGAAGACAAATCCTGCTGCTTTTTCGAAATACCCGGCCAGGCGCAGCATGTTCAGGAACCTGTCGATCCTGTAAGGCGGTTCGGAAACATCCTCGAAAAAGAAAATCTTGCCATTGGGATCAGGCAGAAAACTGCTACCCATTATTCCGCAATAAACTGCAAGATTACCTCCGGCTGAGATGCCGGCCGTGCTTCCTTTTCTGTTGCCACCCATTTTTTCCCCCTCCGGAACCGGGACCTCTCCCTGCCAGCCCCCGGAGACGATCTTAAAATAATTCTCGATCGTGTAATTCGAAATATCATTTACCATGTCGACAGCTGCCATCGGTCCGGAGAAAGTAACCAGTGAGGCTTTCGACATCATTGCCGTCTGGAGCGTTGTTATATCACTGTATCCGGTGAATATCTTTGGATTGCGGCCGATAAGATCATAATCAAGCATTGGAAGCAGTCTCCCTGCCCCATAACCGCCCCTCAAAGAGATCACTGCCTTCACGTTTTCATCAGCAAATGCAGCATGTATGTCCGATGTTCTTTCTTCATCACTTCCGGCAAGATATCCCCTCTGCTTTCCCGAGTTCGGCATCACCAATGTTCTGAATCCCCTATCGTTCAGAAATTTTATCCCTGCTTCAACCCTTTCAGGTTTCGAAGGTGCTGAGGCAGGTGTTAGCAGGGCTATCAGGTCGCCTTCTTTTAATCTCTTTGGCTTCATTCGTTGTCTCAAATATTAATTTATCGTAAACATTGTTTTCTGTATTGATTAGCAGTTCACTTATCAGTAATTTTGCTAACTCTCTTTTAAATTTAAGGTTAAAATTGCTTTGAGACAAGTTCAAGAAAGAAAAAGGAACATCCTGTTCATCGGTGGTTCTCTCAATCAGACCACGATGATGCACAAGGTCTCCGGATTTTTCCCTTCCGACAACCTCTTTTTTTCCCCTTACTATGGGGACGGCTACATACATGTGCTGCGAAAGACAGGATTGCTTGATTTCTCAATCCTGGGAGGAAAGTTCTTCGAAACCACGATGAACTATTTCAAACAGCACGATCTGCAGGTTGACTACAGGGGTTTGGGAAGAAAATATGATCTGGTTTTCACTTGTCAGGACTTGATATTTCCAAGAAACATCATGGGTACCCGCGTGGTCCTGATCCAGGAAGGAATGACCGACCCGGAAAATCTCGCTTACTATCTTGTAAAATACGCAAAGTTACCCCGCTATTTTGCCAGCACCTCGGTCACAGGACTCTCACACGGATACGACAGGTTTTGTGTCGCTTCTGAAGGCTACAGGGAGCATTTTATTAAAAAGGGAGTAAACCCGGAGAAAATCGTTGTTACGGGAATTCCCAACTTCGACGATTGCGATAAATTCAGAAATAACAATTTTCCACACCGGAATTTTGTTCTTGTCGCAACCTCGGATGCCCGTGAGACGTTCAAGTTCGAAAACAGAAAGGCGTTCATCATTAAAGCCAAGCGAATTGCCGCGGGAAGACCACTTATTTTCAAACTTCACCCCAATGAGAACGTAAAACGGGCCACCGCGGAAATTAATAAATATGCCCCCGGTGCCCTGGTCTATCACACAGGAAGCATCGAAGAAATGATAGCAAATGCCGACGTGTTGGTCACGAAATATTCGTCGACCGCCTATGTTGGAATTGCTCTCGGGAAAGAGGTGCACTCCTACTTTGATCTTGAAGAACTTAAACGTATGACTCCCATTCAGAACGGTGGAGACTCTGCGAGACTGATCGCGGCAGTCGGAGAAGAACTTCTTAATACCCCGATCGAAACTCTTAAAAAGAGACCCAAGAGGTTTTTTTCCACTTCTCGCAGATCAGGTAATAGCCGCAGAATTCCAAGATCACTATCACCATTTTTTAACAAATGAGTTTCTGATTTGATCCCGGTTTCTAAAATAGCCACTGTTGTACAGGCAAGAATGACCTCTTCGAGACTTCCATTTAAAGTAATGATGTGTCTCTCCGGGAAGCCCCTGCTTCAACGCCAGATCGAGAGAATTAACGGTTCAGTACTAAATGGGACCGTTATCGTCGCCACATCAGATGAAGCCTCTGACGACCCGATTGAGGAATTTTGCGTCAAGGAGGGTTTCCGCTGTTATCGTGGAAGCCTGAATGATCTGCTCCAAAGACACCTGGAGGCAGCGGAGAGTGTGAACGCTGAATATGTGATCAAGATACCCTCGGATGTACCCCTCATCGACCCCGATGTGATCAACCGTGTTGTATCTTACTTTTTCAAAAAT
>RHKR01000412.1 GCA_008363265.1 Chlorobiota bacterium | reverse complement strand
CATAAGGGCCATTCCCTCGATCATCTCCTTTGCCCTGAGGAGCATCAGTTCGTAATCCTTGTGGAGGAGCGGTTCGCACTCGGCACCGTTTGCGAGAACGAACTCAACCTGTGAGCCCGACTTCACATGCGTGGGGAAACCGGCGCCACCGGCTCCGACAACACCCGCCTGTTTAATTAAATTCGCGAGATCCATATTATCTGTTTTCTCTGAATGTTCTGAAAAATGTCTTTACTAATTTTATCGCGCCGTCGAATTTCACGGGGATCGCTTTTGAATAGAGCAGTTCGATTCCACCGCGGAGTCCCTCATAAACATCCTTGCTGTGGGGGTACCACCACATGTTCTTCTTCACGCCGGGGAGGATATCGTCAACCACGCAGCGGGGCTGGGTCATCCCTTCCAGACCGATCGAGCCGTGAGTGCGGCCGTAACCCGACTCTTTGAATCCACCCCAGGGGGTCTCGGCGAGGCCGTGGCTCATCAGGTGATCATTGATCGTAATGGTTCCCGCTTCGAGCTTCGCGGCGATGGAGTGACCCCGTTTTCTGTCTCTCGTCCAAACGGAGGCAGTAAGCCCGAGATCTGAATTGTTGGCTTTGCTTATCGCCTCTTCAATCGTCGAGAACTTTTCGATCCCAAGCAACGGACCAAAGGTTTCCTCCTTCATGGTTAGCATGTCGGATGAGACATTCTCAAGAGCATATGGGGTGTGGAAACTTCCCTTATCCGTGCCGGCCTGAGGTGTCGCCAGTGGTGTGGCAACCGCGCCTTTGTTTAGAGCATCTTCGAGGTGGGTTTTCACGGTCTTTAACTGCCCCTCTGTCGTCATTGCACCGATCTCAACATCGAATGATGTCCCCTCACCCTGCCTCAACTTTGAGGCCTGGCGCTTCAGTTCCGCCATGAATCTGTCGTAAACTTTGGCATCCACATAAATTCTTTCAACGCCCGCGCACGACTGTCCCGAATTGCTCAGACCCGCCCAGAGTGCGCCCGCGGCCGCGCGGTGAAGATCGGCATCATCCAGAACGATCATCGCGTCGTTCCCGCCGAGCTCAAGTGATACAGGAAGCAGCTTATCGGAAGCCTTTTTCATCAGTTTCTTACCGACAGGTACAGAGCCCGTGAAATAAAGTTTGTTTATTCCCGATTCAATAAAGGCATCACCGGCTATACTTCCGGGAATGTTCAGGAGCCGGAAAAGCCCGTCGGGCAGACCGGCAACATTTACCATCTCTTCGATCAGTTTCGCCACTTCCTGCGTCTGTGATGCGGCTTTGAGGATAACAGCGTTACCCGCTATAAGTGCCATTGCCACTTCATGCACGGGAATACCGAAGGGGTAGTTCCATGGACTGATGATCCCCACCACGCCGTAAGGAACGCGATCGATGTAGGAAATCTTGTTTGCGAGAAGGATGTTGCCCGGTTTCAGGCGCTTTCTGCGGAGGATCCTTTTGGCATTCTTGGCATAAAAGTTAATCGCAAGAGCCGAAGGCATCACCTCGGTTGAAAGGGCATCAAAAATCGTTTTACCCGCGTCAAGCGCGATAATTCTGGAAAACCTGTCGGCATTATCAACCAGATGATCCCGCATTTTAAGGAGGTGATCCCTCCTCGTATTGAAAGACTTCGCCGCCCAGATCTTCTGCGCCTCACGAGCCTTCTCCACTGCCGCGTTCAGTTCTTTAACCGTATTCAGCGGCGTCTCACCGATCTTCTCTCCCGTCGCGGGATTATATGATATTGTAACTTCCATCATCCTTCATTCTAAAAAAATCTTAAACCAACCTGCCACATGCGGTACAAACTTCATTCATCACCCGCCGAAGGCGGTTCATACCTCATACTTCATACCTCATACTTCATGCCCACCAAATCCTCCACACTCCACACTCTACACTCTACCCTTAAAACTACTCATACTCTCCGTCACCTTCAAAA
This sequence comes from Chlorobiota bacterium, assembly GCA_008363265.1. GTDB lineage: Bacteria > Bacteroidota > Ignavibacteria > Ignavibacteriales > Ignavibacteriaceae > UTCHB3. Next base: position 1,241 of record RHKR01000412.1, on the reverse strand, counting down.
ACCTTAGGGTCCATTGGAACCAGCTGTCGGGCATCAGGCGCATTCTCGGAGTGAGGTGAACTGTGTAAGGCCTCTTGGGGGCGTGTCTCCCCTTTTTAATTGCAGCTTCCACTATCGCTTTGGCTATGACATCGTGACTCTTAAGGAGCGGCACTATAAGACCTCCCGGGAAAGGTATCTTTGCACCCTCGAACATCCCCGTTTTTATGTAAGATGGATGGATCGAGGAGAACTTCACACCGTTCTTACCCAGGTTTTGTGCCTCGAACCTGAGTGACTCGGTCAGACCCCACACCGCCCACTTGGAGGCGGCATAGATCGCCAGACCCGGCACGCCGATGGTTCCCGCGGCGGAAGAGATGTTTACCACATGTCCCCTGTTCCGCTCGTACATCGCGGGAAGGAAGGCTTTCGTTGTGTAGATAAAACTTGTCAGGTTCACATCGATCGTCTTCTCCCACTCCTCATCGGGACGCTCATGGAAGTATCCGCTTTTAACATATCCCGCGTTGTTAACGAGGATGTCGACACTTCCCATCTCTTCGAAGGCGGTCTTCCCGAGCCCGTAAACCCGGTTTTTATCGGTCACATCGCATACATGATAAAATACTTTTCCCTTCCCCGCGAGTTCCTTTTTGGCGTCCTCGATCGCGGAGGGATTAAGATCCCAGATCGTGACCGTCACCCCCTCGGCAAGCAGTCTCTTTACCGTTGCCAGGCCGATTCCCATCGCCCCACCCGTTACAACCGCGGTGGCGTTTTGAAGATCTTTCATGTGTGAACTTTCTGAAATTTAAACTTTTAATTTATAGATTTTAAGGGAAAGAATTGGTGCAGGGATTTGGCCTGATTTGCTCAATCACGCGTGCCTGATTATCTTTGCGGAAGATTTTTTCCATGTAAACAACGGGTCTTTCCTGATGTCAAGGTCGCTATTTCTATTACTTTTCCTCATCTCCATTCAGATCATCACCGGTGCGCAGGGCTACATCTGCGCCGTTGGAGGTGGCGGCGAGAACAACAACGACTGGAGCGACGCCCCCTACTCATGGATCGTTCAGAAAAGCGGTTATGGAAAGGTTATTGTTCTCTCTGTTAACGATGAAACCTCCTGGATCCCTAATTACTTCGTATCGAAGGGGGCGAGTCATTCCTCAAACCTCAAGATCAATTCCCGGACACTCGCTAACTCACAGGCAATCTATGACTCCATCTTCTCTGCCTCGGCTGTTTTCATTAAA
>RHKR01000411.1 GCA_008363265.1 Chlorobiota bacterium | reverse complement strand
TATCAACAGTCTCATATACCACTTTCCCGAACATCTCAGCGGGTATCTTCATTTCAACTTCGATGTATGAGGCCACGATCAGATCGGATCCCCTCTCATATTTCTCTGCGGTCTTCTTCGCGGATTCACGCACCATGGTGGAGGGATCAGTGATCGCCTCATTTTTTTCTGTCGCAAGATAGACAGGATCAGATTGAATAAGATCCAGGTGCATCATCCAGAGGAACTGATCAACTATTCTGTTCACATTTTCAGCCTGTGATACGATCTCAGATCCGATCCGGTTCAGCTCCCCTGGTGTAAGTTCGCCGGCCTGCGACTTCAACAATTCACCATACCGCAGGATCCCCAGTACCGGTGAACGGAGCTCATGAGGGAAATTTTCACTGATACTCGACTGAAGTTGCTGCAATTTCTGCTCCTCAGTCTCCCTTTTTCTCATCCTCATCGTCACAGAACGCAGCAGTTCCTCACGGGTGAAAGGTTTGGTCAGGTAATCATCAGCTCCCAACTCCATGCCCGTCCTGATGTCCTTCAGGTCTGCTTTCGCTGTCATAAAGATCAATGGGATATTCGCGGTGCTCTTGTTGCCTTTAAGGAATTTCAGAACATCGTGGCCCGTGATCGCCGGCATGGCAACGTCGCAAAGTATAAGGTCAGGCATCTCCAACAACGCGGTTTTTATTCCTTCCGATCCGTTTTTTGCGGTCAGGGTTTCATACCCTTCAAACCCGAGCAGTACTGCCACGTTTTCCCGTACACTTGGTTCATCTTCGATAATAAGTACTTTTTTACTCATATAATCATACCTGAATAAATTTCTTTGACAGATATTTCGGGATATCAATCTTGAATTTCGTGCCGGCCCCGGACTTGCTCTCCACTGAAATTAATCCTCCCATAAGATCGACCGACCGCTTTACGATCGGGAGTCCAAGCCCCGTACCCGGTATCTCATCAACATTTTTACCCCGGAAGAAAGGCTCAAACAGATTCTCCTGATCTTCTTCCGCTATTCCGATTCCCTGATCCTCAACGGTCAGGGTCAAGAATCCGTCACTCTCTGAAAGCCCGATCTTTACTTCCGATCCGGCAGGCGAATACTTTACTGCATTTGTGAGTAAATTCGAAAGCACACTGTAAAGAAGTTTAACATCGATCCGCTGGATCCTTGTGTGCAGATCACTCTCGATGGTGATCACTGTGCCGGCCGGTTCGTTTGCCAGTACATCTTTCTTGACATTCTCACAAAAGCCGCACAAATCTTCGCTGACAGGATCGTAAGTCATTTTATGTGCATTGCTCTTCTCGATGAAGAGAATATCATCGAGCATTTCAGTCAGAAATTTTATGGAAGTGCGGATCCTTTTAAAGTGGTACTCCACCTGATCGGGTTTCATCATCTTAGTATAGTTCTCGAGGATATCGGCTGACGACTGGATTATCGACATGGGGGTCCGGAATTCATGTGAGGTATTCGAGATGAAATTAGACTTCAACTCACTCAATTCCTTTTCCCTGATCAGTGCATTGGCCAATTCCTGCTCCTGCTGAATTCGAGTGGTGATATCACGTATAATGCAGAGAACCTTGTTCTGTGTCTTTATTGGGGCGACCCTTGCTTCAAAATACTTCCTCCCGGATGGTACATCAAGCTTGTACTCGATAATTTCAAGATCCTTCCCGGCCAGAACCTTGTTGAAACCGGCAATGAACTGTTCAGCGAGTTCAGGCGGGAGAACTTCTTTCATATTCTTCCCGAAAAAAATTCACGTGGGATCAACAGATCAGCCTAATCCCCTGAAGCCGAGTAATACTCCTCATAATTCCCCTCCTTCGTCAGCACGAATAGCATGTCAGGAATTGCCGCGATTATCGCCCGCACCTTCTCTTCGCTGTTATCCACCGCTTCCTGAAGTATTCTCGTCGATTCAACCTTCTCGTGTTCTACAAGTTCCTTGCTGATGTACATCGCGAGATTTGTCGCGGCTCCCTTGAGAAGTATGATGTCATCGTCAACCCACTCCCTCTCATCAAAACAATCGTCGAATCCCATAAAACCCCAAAGTTTCTGGTCGACGAAAAGGGGGAGAAACAGGATCGACTTTATCCCCTGTGAATCGAGACTCTCGAAGAGTTCATCAATAAACTCGCTGTGTTTGGCTTTGTAGTGTCCGTTATCCTTAAAAGTCTGATATGTCAGGGGTGTCACCTGTTCGACCGGCCACGCCAGAAGCTCGGGATTGTCCATCTGAGCAAGTTCAGGCCGGCTGGTCCATTCAAATATCTGCTTCATCCACGTGGTATTATCTTCCTCATTGAGGTAGAACTGGAATATATAGACCCTGTCGGTCTCGACCACCTCACCGAGATAGGCGAGGCAACTGTTGATCTTCCGGTTGAATTCGATATCTTCAAGCAACATCTGTGAAACGGCGCTTATAGCCTGCAGATAGCGGTCTTTTATCTCCATTCTGCTCATTTCACCGGAGCGGACCGTATTGCCTGAATTTCCTTTAATTTCAAAATTATCAGCCATACTATACTTGTCTCCTTTCAGGAAGCAGCAGTGTAAAAACGGAGCCCTCTCCCGGGACACTATCCACTTTCAGTTCACCACCGAGGATGTCGAGCATGCGTTTCACCAGGGTTAATCCGAGACCAACCCCTTCATACGCCCTGCTGTAACCCTCGCTCGCCTGTCTGAATTCCTCGAATATCAGATGGATGTCATCTTTCCTGATACCTATCCCTGTGTCGATCACTTTGATATATGAACCGGGATCACCCGCTTTACCGAATTCGACTGTAACTCCACCCGACCGGGTAAACTTAATGGCATTATCCACGAGATTTCTTACCATTTCAATAATAAACTTACTGTCAGCGACTGCCATAAGACCTTCCGGGGGTGAATCACACTTGAGGTAGAGGCCTTTCTTTTCCGCGGCCTCTTTCATCTCTTTTAACATTGGCCCGGTCTCTTTAATTATGTCGATCTCACTGAATATTGGTGTCATTTTGCTCGATTCAAGACTCGCGAAAGTCAGCAGCAGATTGAGGGTATTGCTGAGCCGCTGCCCGCCCCTGAACACCTGTTCAGCCATCTCTTTCTGAAGTTCGTCACCGCCCTCTTCAATAAGTATCTCGGCAAAACCCATGATCGCGATCAGAGGAGTGCGCAGTTCGTGACTCATATTGGCGAGGAAATTCGTTTTCAGGGC
>RHKR01000410.1 GCA_008363265.1 Chlorobiota bacterium | reverse complement strand
TTCGTTGTTTAATTATCTTTCAATTTTTTTAATTTGTTACATCGATTTTTAAAAATGCGAACCGGAATAAAAGGAGAATCCCCCATGCCAATTATTGATGATTCAGAATATCTGACACCAGACTTTTCTGATACTGATACGCCAGGGTGGCATCTGGCTGATGATCTTCACGCCTCGTCAAAAAAGAGAAATCTTGATGACGAGATCAGTGACGATGATTTTGACGATGAAGACTTCGAGGATGATGACCTCGAGGATGAAGATTTCGATGATGAAGATGATGATCTCTCCGACGAAGATTTCGACCAGGAAGATATTGAAGAATTCCTGGAAGAATTTGAAGAGGACGATCTTTATGATGATGACGAATTTGATCCCGACAGTGAGGATGATGATTTCGCCGATGACGACTTCGATGATGATTTCGACGAGGAACCGGCCGACGATGATGACGAGTTTTAGTGAACCGTCCCTGTTTTAATAAAAAAGGGTTCCGCGCGCGGAACCCTTTCTTGTTTTAAAGAAGAAAGAAGGGCCTATTCCCCCAAATATTTCCCCGGAAGAAGATAGTTCCTTACATAATCTCTCACCCCGTCTTCAAGCGTGTGAAGAGGTTTGTCATAACCGGTGGCTCTGATCTTTGAGAGATCAGCCTGAGTGAAATACTGGTATTTAGGGGCCAGATAACCGGGCATGTCGATATATTCTATATTGGGTTCGAGGTCCATTGCGGTGAAAATTGCATTCACGAGGTCGTTCCAGGTACGGGCTTTCCCCTGACCCAGATTGAACAGCCCATTGTGCTCAGGATTCCGCACAAGATGCAGGGTCATCTTCACGGCGTCTTTCACATAAACGAAATCGCGCATCTGCTCGCCGTCCTTGTAGTCAGGGTGAAGCGATTTGAACAGGGTAACCTTCCCTGTCTCCCTGATCTGGCCGTAGGCTTTATGGACGACACTTCTCATATCCCCCTTGTGCCCTTCATTCGGACCGTAAACATTGAAGTATTTCACACCCGCCATCTTTTTAAGGTTTCCCGTGAGATACGCCCATTGGTCGAACCTGTTCTTCGAGTAACCGTACATATTAAGAGGCTTGATCTTCAGACAGTTCTCGTCAGCGTCCTCGAATCCCATCTCACCATCACCGTAAGTAGCGGCTGAAGATGCGTAAACAAATCGTGCGCCTTTCATAAGCGAATATTCTGCCAACACCCTGGTATAACGGTAGTTGTTCTCCATCAGGTGACCGGCGTCCCTCTCGGTGGTTGACGAATTGGCGCCCATGTGGATCACCGCTTCAAGGTTGCCGAAGTGCTCCCTGTCTTCAACCCTCTGCAGGAATTCCTTCTTGTCGATAAAATCAATATATTTAAGATTTACCAGGTTTTTCCATTTCTCATCGCTGCCGAGTGAATCAACCAGAAGGATGTCCGTTATACCTTCACTGTTCAATTGCCAGACGATCGCGCTGCCAATAAATCCGGCCGCGCCAGTAACTATATACATCAGAATCCTGTGAACTTTGTTATTTGTTTGGGGAAAAATTAAATTTGTAATTCTATTTTAACCAAATAACGAAAAAAAATCAAATCTTTTACTCACGACCACGAATTTAGCGAACGATGAACGATACCAAAGCGATATTAGAGAAACTTTTAAGAGAACGAATTCTTGTGCTCGATGGTGCCATGGGAACCATGATCCAGAGATTCAAACTAACCGAGGAGGACTTCCGCGGTGAGCGATTCAAGGATCATCCGTCCGATCTTAAAGGGAACAACGATCTCCTTTCGATAACGAGACCCGATGTGATCAAATCGATCCACCGTCAGTATCTCGAAGCAGGTGCTGATCTGATCGAAACCAACACCTTTTCGAGCACCAGTCTCGCTCAGGCCGACTACAACCTCGAGAGTCTGGTTTACGAACTGAACTACGAGTCAGCGAAGATCGCGAAGGAAGTTACGGCCGGGTTCAATGTTCCTGGTAACAACCGCCCCCGTTTCGTCGCCGGCGCTCTCGGACCCACAAACAAATCGCTCTCCCTTTCCCCCGATGTGAACGATCCCGGTTACAGGGCTGTCACATTTACCGAGGTCGCTGATGCCTACGCTGAGCAGCTCCGTGGCCTTATCGATGGCGGCGCGGATATCATTCTGATCGAAACGATCTTCGACACACTCAACTCGAAAGCGGCCATTTATGCCGTTAACGAAGTTTTCCGTGAGAAGAACGTCTCTCTCCCGGTTATGATCTCCGGCACGATAGTCGATCTCAGCGGGAGGAACCTTTCGGGCCAGACCGCGGAAGCTTTTCTTATTTCAATAAGCCACACACCCAACCTCGTGAGTGTCGGGTTGAACTGCGCCCTGGGTGCCACCCAGATGAGGCCTTTTCTTAAGGATATCGCCGACAAATGCCCCGTTTTCGTGAGCGTTTACCCCAACGCTGGTTTGCCGAATGAATTCGGCGGTTACGACGAGACGCCCAATATGATGGCTGATGTACTCCGGGAATTTGCCGACGAAAACATGGTTAATATCGTCGGCGGATGCTGCGGCACTACCCCCGATCATATCAAAGTGATCGCGGATATTGTGGGCAAACTTACTCCGAGGGTTCCGCCGACACCTCCACGCTACCTGCGACTCAGCGGACTCGAACCTCTCGTTGTCAGACCCGAGACCAACTTTGTGAACATCGGTGAAAGAACCAATGTGGCCGGTTCGAAGAAATTCGCACGCCTCATCATGTCCGGCAACTATGAGGAAGCCCTGTCGATCGCGAGAAATCAGGTCGAGGGGGGAGCTCAGGTACTCGATGTGAACATGGATGAGGGGATGCTCGATTCAGTCGCGGCCATGACAAAGTTCCTGAATCTCCTCGGTGCAGAACCCGATATCGCGAAACTTCCGGTAATGATCGATTCTTCCAAGTGGGAGGTTCTTGAAGCCGGACTAAAAGTACTTCAGGGTAAATCGATAGTAAATTCGATCAGCATGAAGGAAGGCGAAGAAGTATTTAAAGAGCACGCCCGTAAGGTTCTCCAGTATGGCGCCGCGGTGATCGTGATGGCTTTCGATGAAACCGGTCAGGCCGACACTCTTGAGAGAAGGATCGAGATTTGCAGCCGGGCTTACAGGATACCAAATGGATCAACGACACCCTCCCTTCCGCCAAGGTCAGTGGCGGAGTTTCGAATGTTTCCTTCTCTTTCCGCGGTAACGATGTTGTCCGTGAGGCGATGCATTCAGCCTTCCTCTATCACGCGATAAAGGCAGGTATGGATATGGGCATTGTTAATGCCGGGCAGCTCGCTGTTTACGAGGATATCGACAAGGAATTGCTGGTTCTCGTCGAGGATGTGCTGCTAAACAGACGCCCGGACGCAACTGAAAGATTGATCACCTTCGCTGAACACGTTAAAAGCAAGGACAAGGCCGAGGTAAAAACCGAAAGCTGGCGTGAGACACCGGTTGAAGAAAGATTGAAATACGCGCTTCTGAAAGGTATTGTTGATTATATCGAGGCGGACACTGAGGAAGCCAGACTGAAATACCCCGCCCCCCTCAACGTTATCGAGGGCCCCCTGATGGACGGAATGAATCTCGTTGGCGATCTCTTCGGCGCGGGCAAGATGTTTCTGCCGCAGGTGGTAAAATCAGCAAGGGTCATGAAAAAATCCG
>RHKR01000409.1 GCA_008363265.1 Chlorobiota bacterium | reverse complement strand
CCTGAGCTTACAACCTCACTCTATGAGATCAAGCACAGATTCTTCGCTTCAGTATCTTACACACATGAGTTCTTCGTGAACGCTCCGACCACCATCTCCCTCTACTACAACGGTCAGAGCGGTGCTCCGTTCTCATTCACCATCAATGGTGACCTTAACAACGACGGTTTCGATCAGAACGACCTGTTCTACATCCCGACCGCTGCTGAACTCACAAACAAAACCTACCAGCTCGGTGCTGTTACCAACAACGCTTTCGTTGCAAACGCTACGATGTACGCTGCTCTCGAATCTTACATTCAGAACAACGAATACCTCAGCGCTAACAGAGGAAAGATCGCTGAAAGAAACGGCGCCCGCAACCCATGGAGAGACATTTTTGATATCAGGATCGCTCAGGACATCCCGACCATCCTCAATCAGAAATTCACCATCACACTTGACATTCTCAATGTTCTTAACCTCGTTAACAGCGACTGGGGTTATGACGAGTCGATTTTCTCGACCTCAAACGTTGTTAGAATGGTTAACAGAAGTGTCGGCGGAAAACCTGTATATTCATTCACTGCCCCTTCAACCAACGTTCCCTGGGCAGCACAGGATATCACCAGCCGCTGGGCTATGCAGCTTGGAGTGAGATACTCATTCTAGTGGTTAGTGGTTAGTGGTTAGAGGTTAGAGGTCAGTGGTTAGTTCCTCTGATCTGGAAATCCTGCCAAAAAATTGAAAAGCCGTCCTGAAAATGGGCGGCTTTTTTTATTTTCTCAACCCCAATCCGCCGCAGGCGGACTCCACACTCCACTCCGCCGCGGCGGACCACACTAAAAACCACTTGACATTGATCTGAAAATTTTGTATTAATTCAATAGCGGGTAAAAAAGTTTTCCCCCGTGTTTGAAAGAGAGCTTAGCGATGAAAAAGTTATTACTTTTTGCGGTTCTTCTTGTTCTCGAATCTTCTCCACAGAATTTCTGGCAGTCAACGAGTCTGGCTGCCACGGGCACGATCAATACGATCGTCGTAAATCCCTTCAACGGATACATCTATGCAGCCACCGAGTTTGCGGCCACCGGAAGTGGTGTGCTCGTCTCGACGAATGACGGACTTAGCTGGTTCTGCTGCAACACCGGGATCACCTGTCCTGCAGTAAAGACTGTCGCCATCAACTCGCAGGGAGTACTCTTCGCCGCGGGTACGGGTGTGTTCAGGTCATTTGACAACGGAAACAGCTGGGCAGAATGCAGCTCCGGACTTATGACCCCGTATATCACTTCAATGGTTATCGACAGAGGCGACCGCATCATTATCGGCACCGATGGTGGCGGTCTCTACACTTCGACCAATAACGGGACCAACTGGACCTTCTTCGGCCTCGCGACATACGCGCCTCTTGTGCTTGAATGTGACTCCTCAGGTTACATTTACGCCGGCGCGGGTGTGATATACAGATCATCGAACAACGGACAGAACTGGACGATCGCCATGAACGGAATGGGGGGCTCAACCATCTATGATTTCATGTGCGACTGCATGGGCAACATCTACGCCGCAACGATGGGTGATGGCGTTTACAGATCGAGTAATCACGGCGATAACTGGGTTCAGATCAATAACGGTCTGGGTACCTTGAATGTGATCAGGCTTGCAAAAAACACCGCTGACAGACACATCTACGCCGGTACCTACGATGGCGGCATCTACCGCACCACCGATGGCGGAGCCAACTGGACAGATGTAAGTTCGGGGCTTAACACCACCGGCTTCAAGGCTTTGGCAGTTTCAAAATCGGGCTATGGTTTCGCAGGGAGCTTTAACGGAAGGATATTCAAGACCACCAGTCCCGTTGTATCTGTGGATGATCCGTTGCAAATACCGCAGGGATTCTCTGTATGCCAGAACTACCCGAACCCCTTCAACCCTGTAACAGTGATAGAATATACACTTACTGAACCATCGGATGTTGTACTTAGTGTCTATTCTCCAACCGGTAACCGTGTGGCGGTCGTCAATGAAGGTTACCAGTCAGTGGGTTATCACCGCATCCTCTTCGATGGCAGCAAGCTTGCTTCAGGAGTTTACTGTTACGCTCTTCAGGTGGGGAAGGAGAGAGTTGTTAAGAAGATGGTTGTTGTCAGATAGCCAGTAGCGAGTGGTGAGTAGTGAGGATTTTAAAAGGTTACACGGATTGACAGGATTTAACACAGATTTCACAGATATTTAAAAATCCGTGGAATCAGTGCATAATCTGTGAAATCCGTGTAACTTTTTCTCCATCCTTAATCTGGAATTACTTCCAGCGCGGGATGAACATCCCTTTTCAGCAGGCTTTCGATGGCAGAGAGGGTGCCGCGCTGCGCGCTTGGGCAGCTACCGCAGGCGCCTTGGTATCTTACTCTCAGCGAGTAACCATCGAGGCCGAGCACTTCGAGTCCGCCGCCGTCGTATGCGAGTGCGGGAATAACTTTTTTATTAAGCACATCCGAGATCTGTTTCAGCATTTCGCTGGTGTTTTCATCCATTCCCTCGGGCGTTGCCTCTTCGGGGATCGATTTCTCGTCAAATTTACTCAAATATATAAGGAACGGGCGCTGGATCTTACCCCACTCGTAGCCTAATTTCTTTTCGATAGTGACGAATTTGTCCATGTAGAATACTGACGCCACCCCTTCCAATTCAAAAATTCCCTTCGCGAACGGGTCATTCACAGCCTCTTCAGGTGAGTTGAACTGTCTCGAAGTGAAGTGGAGAAGTTTCTGATTCAGTACAAATTTTATCGCGTGGGGGTTGGGCGTAAGTTCTACATCAACAACATTTAACATTTAACACCTCCGTGTACGATTGCCGTACGGTTCTGCCCTCTTAAGGCGTCGTTTTCGATGAGTTCGCATTAAAAATGCTATTTTTACATTATAAATATAAAGAAATTCAAGCGCTCAAGATATGACAAAAATAATGCTCGTTTTCACAGGTGGCACCATCTCGATGAAAGTTGACAAGGCTACCGGAGGTGCAGTTCCCCATCTGACGGGGGGTGACATAATCGACATGATCCCTGAGCTGGGAAAGCTTGCTTCAATCGAATTCCACGATTACGGCAAATATCCGGGTCCGCACATGACACCGGAACTAATGTTCGAACTGGCGGCGACAGTTCAGTCTCTTATTGATGAAGGCGAATTCCGGTTGTGGTGACAGGCTCAATGCGCAACAGTTCCGATCCTGACTGGGACGGGCCGCAGAACCTGATCGATTCGATCTACACCTGCCTTAACCCGAATTGCCGCGATATGGGTGTGCTCGTCTGCCTGAACGGCGAGATCAACGCCGCGAGCGAGGTTACAAAAACCCACACCGAGGACACAGAAACATTCGCTTCGCTCGATTTCGGGAGTCTTGGCTTCGTTGACAGGGGCCGCGTGATCCTGAACCGCACTCCAAGACGGCTTGAAACGATAAAGACGGAACGGATCAACCCCAATGTCGATCTGCTTAAAACTTACGCCGGAATGGATGCAAAGTTTTTCAAATTTGCCGCAGACAGTGGTGCGGAAGGGCTCGTGATAGAAGCTTTGGGAGTTGGGAATGTACCTCCCGCGGTTTTCGAGGGGGTTGAGTATTTGCTTGAGAAAGGGATCCCCGTTGTTCTCGTCTCCCGCTGTCCCGCCGGTGAAACCGATGATATCTACAGCTACCCCGGGGCCGGTAAATGGCTCCGTGAAGCCGGTGTAATCTTCGCCGAGTATTTAAACGGCCAGAAGGCAAGGATCAAGCTGATCCTCGCCCTCGGCAAAACCTCCGATCCCACGGAGCTGGAGCGGATTTTTTATTAGTTGTTCCTGACTATCCGGTCGATCACGCTGAAGTGACCCCGTTTCACGATAGCGATGCGGTTTGGCAGTTCGGCTTCAACATCACCATTGTGTGATACTACGAATATCTGCCGGAAGTGTTCGGGCAGGCGCTGAAGTGACTGTAGGAGCAGGTCGCGTCTGTCCTCATCCTGCGCGCCAAAAACTTCATCAAACGCGAGGAATCCGATCTTTCCTCCACTCGCGTTGCTCACTATCTCCTGACTGATGGCAACCCTTAAGCATATCGCTGCCAGGTCTTTCTCGCCGCCTGAAAGGGTGGAGAGGGGTGCCGGTTGCCCGTCCCTGTTCACGGTTATTTCCAGCTCATCGGTCATTTCAAGCCCGGTGTACCTTCCACCAGTAAGTTCCGTGAACAATTTATCCGCGTTTGTTGCCACTTGAGGGATCGCCCTCTTGGTCATCTTGGCCTTGTAATCATTCACAACATCTTTGTACACTTTGAAGAGTTCTATATCCCTCACAAGTCTGGCATGATCTTCCCTGTGTGTTCTGTCGTTTTCCAGGTCGCGCGCGTACTGATCGATCCTCGATCTTTGCTCTGAAAGAGCGAGTTCCTCGGTGTGGATCGCGTTAGTGACTTTTTCGATTTCACCGGAGACCTCCTCGAGAGCGGTTTTCGCCCTGGTTAATTCTTCCTCGCTGAATCCGACTTCCTGCTGCTGGACCGTTAAGGATTCCAGTTCGGTTCTCAGTCTAAGGAGAGTGGTCTCAAGTCCGGCTTTTTCCTGTCTGGTCGCGTCGAGTGCTGCAACCTCGCCGAGTTTTTTGTTGTACAGGTCATACCGCGACTTTATCTCTATCCGGTCTGTCATTGCGGCATCGAGTACAGTCTGGTCGAAGGTGATCTCACCAAGAGCGGTGATATCAGCGGTTGCCTGTTTGATGGATGCGTTCAGAGTTGCAACCTGCTCATTGAGTTGAGCTACCAGAGCGATTTTTTTATCCCGTTGCACCACAAGATTTTTGAGCCCAGAGATTTTCGATTCAACGGCTGATATCTCTTCCTTCTTCTCTGCTGTTTGAGATGAGACGGTGGTGAGACTATCATTCAGAGTGTTGCGCCTTGAAACAAGTGCAGTGATCTCTTCGTTATATCTCGCGACCAGCTGGGGTTTATGCTCACCAAGGGGCCTTTCACATTCGGGACATACTCCTTCAGAGTCGAGCTTCTCCACCTTCTTCAGTCTGGCTTGCTTTCCCTTCAACTCGTCACTCAC
>RHKR01000408.1 GCA_008363265.1 Chlorobiota bacterium | reverse complement strand
GTGAAAAAAGGAGATAAAAAATTGCATATTTTTAAGAAAGTACTTTGCGGATTGCTGAATATTTCTTAATTTCTTTACAATAATAATCTATTTCAGGATTATAGTTGATTGCCATGCAATTCGAATCAATAATCCAACAACAAACAATTTAACAAGCTATGAGTTACATCCGGCATCTCACCTTCACAGTAACAGGAATGACTTGTTCGAACTGCGCGCTGGGCATTGAACTGTCACTTTCCGGAGTTGACGGGATAATCTCAGCGACAATCAATCCTGCCACAGACGATCTTGAAGTGGTGTTCAACTTGGAGATTATCACTGCGAAGGAAATTGTGATATGCATCCGGAAGACAGGGTATGATATAGTTGCTTCAAAAGTGGAAACAGGGATCATGGGACTGCAGGATGAGACCGACGCCCTGAACCTCGAGCATCTGCTTCTCAGGCAGGAGGGTGTGGTTTCTGCCGCGGTCAGTTACAACTCAGGAATGGCCCGGTTCGAGTTTATCCCGGGGGCCAACACACTCAGCAACATCACCCACGCAATCAGAAAAGCCGGTTTCGAAATCCCATCCACTCCCGGCCAGACCAACGAATACCAGTCGCTCACAGACATTTCGGAAAAAAAAAGAGGTAGCAGCCTCGCAAGAATGATCACCGGGCTTGTTCTTACCCTCCCTTTGGTGGTTTTTAGCATGCTCCGCGATTTCGGCCTCGCCGGATTCACCCACGATCTTTGGGCGATGTTTGCGGTTGCCACCATGGTTCAATTCTACGTTGGCGGCGATTTCTACTTCGGGGCCTGGCGGTCTCTTAGACTGGGACGGGCCAATATGGATGTACTGATCGTTCTTGGGTCTTCTGTGGCATGGCTTTCGAGTTCATTGGTTGTTTTGGGTCTGATCCCCGGGAAAAGTGTGTTCTTCGAAACGGGAGCGGTAATAATCGCTTTTATCAGACTCGGGAAGTATCTTGAATCGCATGCACGGGGTAAAACAACTGAAGCCCTTAAGGGATTGATCGCTCTGCAGGAGCGAACTGCAACACTTCTTGATGGAAGGACAGAGAAATCCGTACCGGTCGAAGAGATAAAATTTGGTGATAAAGTGATCATCCGGCCGGGTGAACGTATCCCCGTGGATGGCGTGATCTGCAGCGGCAGCACTTCGGTCGATGAGTCCACACTTACCGGGGAATCGATGCCTGTGAGCAAGGGGCCGGGTGGTGCTCTGCTCAGCGGAACAATTAATCTCGATGGTTCAGTGGTATTTGAAGTTACAAAAGTCGGGAAAGATTCCACTCTGGCGCAAATGATCAGGCTTGTGCGTGAGGCACAACTCAGTAAACCACCCATTCAGGAATTAACCGATGAAATAGGTAAGTATTTCGTACCTCTGATCATTGCCCTTGCGCTTTTCACTTTTACCGGTTGGGTCTATGTAGGCGGGGTTGGCTGGCAGGATGCCATGATAAACGCCATTGCAGTGTTGGTTATTGCGTGCCCATGCGCAATTGGACTCGCAACACCTACCGCGATCGTTGTCGGGCTGGCACGTGGAGCGGGTCTGGGAATACTCTTCCGGTCAGGCGAAGCTCTTGAAAAGACCGGCAAGGCTGATATTGTTGTACTCGACAAGACCGGTACTATAACCACCGGAAAACCGGCTGTAAGTGAGGTCATACCATTCGGAGTGCTGAGCGCAGAAGAACTCCTCTCAATGGCGGCCTCGGCCGAAACCGGGTCAGAACATCCTATCGGGAAAGCGATAGCTGGTGAGGGGAAAATGAGGGGACTCGCCGTGGAACACCCGGATGACTTTAAGTCATTCAGTGGTTTCGGAATCCGTGCCACTGTTTCGAACCTTACTGTTACCGTTGGTAGCCCTGCGATGCTGACCAAACTCGGTGTTGATCTCGGCAAATGGGATGACAGAATTGATGAGTTTCGTTCGATGGGGAGAACCGTGGTCATCGTGGCGACTGCAGCCTCATTTAACCGGAATGACCTCGTGCCGGTCGGACTGATCACCGTGGCCGACCATGTAAAACCGGGTGCCGCACAAGCAGTTGAAGAATTGAAAAAGCTTGGCACAGAAGTGGTGATGATAACCGGGGATAATGCCATCACCGCCAACTCGGTAGCGGCAGAGGTCGGGATCACCAGGGTGATAGCCGATGTTCCCCCCGGCGGAAAAGTTGATGCAATAAAAAGAATGCAGCAAACCGGTATAAAGTCGGGCATCTCGCAACCTGTTGTCGCAATGGTCGGCGATGGTATAAATGACGCTCCCGCGTTAGCGGCGGCGGACGCGGGGATCGCGATAGGCTCCGGTAGTGATATAGCGGTTGCGGCAGCAGGTGTCACACTTCCCGGTGGCGACATTTCTGCAGTGGCTAAAGCGATCTCGCTATCGCGGGGTACGTCTGAAACCGTGGTTCAAAACCTTATCTGGGCACTTTTCTACAATGTGGCGCTCATCCCTGTTGCAGCGTTCGGACTTTTGAGCCCAATGTTCGCTGCAGGCGCGATGGCACTCAGTTCGATATTTGTGGTTGCCAACAGCCTCAAACTGAAGGAATACAAGATCAGATCGTTCGAGCCTCCGAAATCACTTGCGAGGCGAACCCTTGAACTGATTCCGCGTCTTGCTCTTCCCACCATTTCGCTCGCAGGACTGATCACCTTCCCCATGCTCGCCATGTCACAAAGTGAAATGGAGATCAAGAACACTCTGGAGACCGGGATGGAACCCCTCCTGATGATGGTAATGGCAATATCCAACGGTCTGATAGCGATCTCATATTCTTCGATACCGGTTTTTCTTGTTGTGTTTGTAAGGAAGAGGAAAGACCTCCCTTTCAGCTGGATACTGGTTCTCTTCGGACTTTTCATTCTGGCCTGCGGTGCAACTCATGTTGTTCATATTCTTGGTCTCTGGTGGGCTGTGGATTGGTGGCAGGCGACCATTGATGCATCCTGCGCGGTCATTTCAGTTGGAACAGCGATCGTTCTGTGGCCTTATCTCCCAAAGTTACTCGCAATTCCAAGTCCTACACAACTCCGCGAGATCAATGCCGAACTGCAGTCGGAACAGGAAAAGCTGATCCTTATCCAGAAGGAGTTGCAAAAGGCATACGATGAGGTCGAGAAAAAAGTCGAAGAGAGAACTGCTGAACTCATGCTCACAAACCGGGCCCTGCAGAAGGAGATTCAGGAGAGGAGAAAGGCTGTT
>RHKR01000407.1 GCA_008363265.1 Chlorobiota bacterium | reverse complement strand
TACGCGTTGCCGGCTCGTGGCTCTGCCATTGCCGGTTACGCGGAACTGAAGGTTTATAATTCCGCGGGAGAACTGGTGAAGGTACTCATGAATGGTGAAATGCCGGCGGGAGAGCACTCTGTTGAGTTCAACGCCGTGGATCTCCCAAGCGGTATTTACTTCTACCGCCTCGGAGCGGGCAGCACTTCACTCACAAAGAAGATGACCCTCCTCAAATAATATTCACCCAACCCCATTAAAAAAGCCCCGATGCTTCTCAGCACCGGGGCTTTAATATTTTGGCACCAACTATCAGATATCAAATAATACCTGATACCTAATCCGCCGCGGCGGACTAATACCTATTTCATGAGCATCATCTTCTTGACAGCGGAATATTTTCCGGCTTCTATCTTGTAGATGTACATGCCTGAAGCGAAGTTTGTCATGTCGAAGTTAACGGTGTATGAACCCGCATCCTGTTTCGTGTTAACGATGGTTGCAACTTCGGTACCAGTAACATCGAATATCTTAAGCGTTACAGCCGCAGCTTCCGGGATCCTGTAGGAGATCGTGGTTGAAGGGTTGAACGGGTTAGGATAGTTCTGATCGAGAGCGAATGTCATCGGTGTGCCGACCTCAACCTCAACGAGGTTTGAGTAGTCAACTGTTCCGTCGAAATCGATCTGTTTCAGGCGGTATGTGTATCTTCCTTCTTTCACGCCTTTATCGGTGAAAGAGTACTCATGCATCCTGGTGGATGTGCCGTTTCCTTTTATGAAAGCGACATTGGTCCAGCTGCCGTTGGCATCTAATCTTTCGATCTGGAAGCCCTGGTTGTTGAGCTCGGTAACAGTGGTCCAGCTGAGGTTGACATCGTTACCGGTAACAATTGCCGAGAAGGCAGCAAGTTCAACGGGGACGATGCTGAGAATGTTCTTCAGCATTGCGCCGTTGGTACCGACTGCGAACAGAGCCCAGGTGTTGCTACCCGCGTCATATGACCAGTGTGAACCCTGTATGGTAGCTGCGGATGTATTCTTGCTTACCCAGGTGAGACCGCCATCATAAGTGATGAAGTTTGTTCCCGTGCTGCCAAAGATCGCGACAGTCTGGGCGTTGATCAGTTCCAAAGAGTTAAATGTGTAGGATCTGGTCGGAACAGTGAGTGTATCCCACATGATTCCACCATTTGTCGTTTTATATACTCTTCCGCTGCTGCCCACCATGTAGCCAAGCGAATCATCAACCATTTTTACATCGTAAAGGAAACCACCGAAGTCGTCTTTCGTGGTATCTCTTCTCCATGTGGCACCACCGTCAACAGTGCTGTATGGAACCGGTTCCCAGGTAAGAAGCACACCTTTGTTAGCATCGCGCATGTGAGCTCCATAAACCTGACCTGCACTCGCAGCAGAAATACCGTGCGATTGCGCGGTCCATGTGGCACCACCATCAGTGGTTTTGTAAATGAAGTTTGTCAGCGTGCTCGGAGCGCTCACAAAAACCCATCCTGTGTTGGCATCAACAAAATCGATCTTTCTGAAGGTTGCACCGACAGGGAGACCTGTGGAAGCAAGTGAATCCCAGCTTGCGCCACCATTGGTGGTTTTATAGATCGCGCTGTTGGTTCCGGAGGTGAAGCCGAGGTTGTTATCAACCATGTCTATCGACCAAAAAGTCGCGGTTGATGTGGTCGAGAATGGAACCAGAGCCCATGTTGTACCGCCATTGGTTGATCTCGCGATCTGATCGAATGAGGAATTGGCAACAGTCGGCGCACCTACTGCGATGACTGTGCCGTTGGGTCCTGATGACCAGGTATCATACCAGGTACCCGGTTTAGCAAGAAATGTGTGTGCGGTCGGGGTTGCGGCAGCACCATATTTCGACTGAATAAGTCCGAACCCGCCAACAGCCACGAGTGAATCACCTGTTGGTGAGAAGGCAGCGGCATAGTAGGCACTTGTCCATGGTTGTGTCGGGTTGAGAACTGAAATGGCAGTCCAGGAAGTACCGTTATCTGTTGACTTGAAAATATCGAAACTGTTACCTGTTACGAACCAGGCGCCGTTTGTATAATCGATATCCCAAACAACACTATTGGCAGTGATGCCTGTGTTAACAAGTGTCCATGTTGCACCAAGGTCGGTTGAAAGTCTAACCTGGGTAACAGAACTTGCGGCAGATCCGCCAACCAAAACATTTGTACCGTTAACGGCAATTTTCTGAACGATATAAGAAGCACCTGTATTGACAGTGGCCCATGTGGTACCGCCGTCGGTGGTTCTTCTGACATTACCCGCCGTAGTTGCGAGCATGATGGTCTGACCGTCGTCAGAAGCCCAGACATCGTTCAATGTGGTTGTTACACCGGTACCAACAGAGTCCCATGAGGCACCACCGTTGGTGGTTTTGACAAGACGACCGCTTGAACCAGCTGCGTAACCCACGGTTGATGAGGTAAAATGGAACTGGTAGAAAGTGATGGTGGTCAAGGCTAATCCTGTCGGAACAGGGGTCCATGTTGCACCGGCATCGGTTGTTTTCAGGATACCTGTAGTCGAACCGCAAATGAGACCATTGTTCAGATCGAAGAAATGGATGTCATAAGCATTCGAAGTCTGGCCTGATGTGGCAAAAGGCAAACCGGCCTGGTGATGGAACTCCCATGTAGCACCGGCGTCGGTGGTCTTCATGAATGTACCGGCTAAACCCGCAATATACCAGGTTGAACCACTGAAAGCCTGAATGGCTCTTAACTGGTTACCTTGAGGTGAAGGGTGGAGCCACTTCCAGTCTGTACCCGTTTGTGAGTAAACGAGATTGGACATGGATATAGCAAGGACAAAAAGAAGTAGTAATTTCCGCATGGAAACTCCTCTCGTTCTTAGTGAATGAATGTATTGTATAAACTCTTAAAGCAGGATAATTATCTAAGGGAAATGTTTTGGAATGATTAAATGTAAAAGAGCGGCAAGAATTCCAAAACTGACAAGCAAGTTACTAAAATTCAGTAATTGGACAAACTAATTTTAATTTCTTGCATGAAAAATAGTTCAAAAAAAGGAAGAAAAATTGTCATTCAACACAATTGAATGAATTATCCACCAGCCCCAGCCACCAGACCCCTTCCTTTTTGAAGAAGCCGAGGACTGACTCGTCAGTTGTCAACACCAGGACACTGATATTCTCACTGAGTTCCTCTATCAGATCTCGCATTTTCCTGTCGATATATGTGACCTCAGAGGCTTCAGGA
>RHKR01000406.1 GCA_008363265.1 Chlorobiota bacterium | reverse complement strand
AATCTATGTCAAAAAGTGAAGCCCTCCAGCATGCCAAACTTAAACTGATAAAGAATCCGAAATACGCGTTTCCATATTTCTGGGCGCCCTTCATTATGGTGGGGGATTACAGGTAATTATTTCCCCGTAGCGATTCAAGGGGTGGCCATTACGGTCACCCCCCGTTTTTAGCTCAAAAAAGCAATGTTATCAAACTTAACAATTTCTTAACATTGGGCTTCAAAGATTTTTTTTGTCAGTAGATCCCTCCGAGGCATATTTCGTAGATAAATTCGATTTATTTTGCGACAAAAAATGAAATTCTTCAAATACCTTATCTACCTTACCCCCTTGATCCTTTTTATCACAGTTACTACATACAGAGAGTATGGAAAGAACAGTTCTGAGCTTGGATCAAAGAAGAACCCGGTAAAACTATTTTTCACCCCATCGGTCGATGCTAAACAGATAACGACCACGGCAGGCGAACTGCTCGACTTCCTTCACAAAGAGACCGGGTATTACTTCACCTCCGCCGTCCCTGCCGACTACGTTACGGTGGTGGAGAGCTTTGGGAGCGGAAAAGCTGATATTGCCATCAGCAATACATTCTCTTACCTTATGGCCAATAAAAAATATGGTGCCCAGGCCCTTCTCAGGATCGTCCGCGACAATGGCGAGGCGTTTTACCGGGGCCAGATAATTGTGAGGGCTGACTCCGGGATCGACACGCTCACTGACCTGATGAGCAAGCGCATTGCATATGTCGACCCCTCCTCAACCTCAGGCTACATCCTCCCCGCAGCACTTCTTAAAAAATACGGTATTGTCCCCTCAGACTCAATTTTCGCCAAAAAACATGATATAGTTGTCTCGATGGTTTACCAGAAACAGGTGGACGCGGGCGCGACATATTATTCGCCCAAGGATGAGACCGGAACCCTGAGGGATGCCCGCGAGAGGGTGGTAACACAGTATCCCGATGTTTTTGATGTTATTAAGATCGTTGCGCTTACAGACCCCATTCCCAACGATCCCGTAATTTTCCGCAAAGGGATGCCTGCAGAGATGAAAACCACGATCGTGGAAGCCATGCTCAAATTTGTTTCCACACCCGAAGGTCAGGAATCACTCCACAGAATTTACAATGTTAAAAAGTTGATCCCCACCACAGACAAGGATTACGATGTCCTTAGACAGAAGCTGGATGAGATCAACTTCAAGATTGAAGGAGCACTATGAAAATACTCCAGGTTGATAATGTTCACAAGATCTATCCCTCGGGGACACATGCTCTTAAGGGTGTAAGTTTCGATGTTAAAGAGGGAGAGTTCCTGGTCATAATAGGCCTTTCCGGTTCAGGAAAGTCAACACTTTTAAGATGTATAAACAGACTGCATGAGCCCACCTCGGGTATCATCCACTTCCTAGATAAAGATATTACCCATGTAAAGGGGAAAGAACTCAGGCAACTGAAGCAGAAGATCGGGATGGTTTTTCAGCAGTTTAATCTTATCAAAAGAAGAAGCGTGCTTACCAACGTGATCACGGGAAGACTGGGCAGGATGGGGACATTTCAGTCGATCACCGAGAACTTTCCGCCCGAACTTATTGAAGAGGCCATGGAAGCACTCAGAATCGTCGGTATCGAAGAGAAGGCCTACATCCGTGCTGATGCCCTCAGCGGAGGCCAGCAGCAAAGAGTGGCGATAGCCCGCAGCCTGATGCAGAATCCCAAATTGCTTCTGGCCGATGAACCGGTGGCATCCCTCGATCCCGCGACCTCAAACTCGGTTATGCACTACTTCGAAAAGATAAACAAGGAATTCGGTACCACAGTTATCTGTAACCTCCACTTCCTCAGTCTGGTTAGAAGATACGCTTCACGCGTAATAGCCCTGAAGGCCGGTGAGATCATTTATGAAGGGCTTCCTTCCGACATAGATGAAAAGTGGTTCAAAACAATTTACGGTGAAGAAGCCGAAGAAGTGGAGATAAGATAATGGCTCATGTCGATCCCCATAGTGTCATGGCAAAGAAAAAAGAGAAAGAAGTTCTTAAAGCCAAAATTAAAGCAGCATTTCTTGACAGTTTTTTCATTTTTTATTCGATCCTCGTTGTCGACAGGATAATCTGGTCCCGCTTCATAATGCAGATAAAGGATGTCCGTTTCAGCTGGGGTGAGATCGGTATTTTCGCTCTGATCAGCATCATTGCCGGAATCGGTTGGAGCATGTCGGGGACATCGCTCTCTGCCCGGCTTTTTGGACTGGCACGCCCTACAAAGGGGGCCAAGCTGACATTTGAGATATTCGGATGGTTCCTCTTCAACATTACCTTTATCGCCGGCTGGATAATAACGAAGATATCGATAGTTGACCTGTTCAGTGATGAGGGAGTAACCGCGGCCCAGAGAATATTTACATCGTTGTTCAGCCCTGAAATGGCGATATTCGATGAGGCTCTCTTCGCAATAATTGAGACGATCTACATAGCCTTGATCGCCACACTGGTTTCGATCCCAATTACATTGGTGGTAAGTTTCCTTTCTGCGCGTAACCTGATGAACGACAACAGATTGACGCTGTTTGTATACGGAACCCTAAGGCTGGTTTCGAACTTTGTAAGGTCGATCGAGCCACTTATATGGGCGATCATTTTCTCGGTATGGATAGGAATCGGTCCTTATGCAGGTATGCTTGCGTTGCTGATCCACACCATTGCCTCCAACGCGAAACTCTATTCCGAGGCGATCGAATCGATCGAGGAAGGACCGGTTGAAGCGATATCCGCAACCGGTGCGAATAAACTTCAGGTAATCTGGTACGCGGTTATCCCACAGATCATCCTCCCATTCCTTTCATTCACCATTTACAGATGGGATATCAACGTGAGGATGGCGACGATCATCGGTATGGTCGGTGGTGGTGGTATCGGTACCATGCTGATCCAGTATCAGGGTCTTGCGCAATGGCATGAAGTCGGTCTGATAGTGATCATGATCGCGCTTGTGGTCTGGATAATGGACTACATTTCAACCAAGATCAGGCAGGCGATCTATTAGTGGAGGGGCTGAAGTCTCTTTTCGAAATTCGAAGTGGAGCCGGCAGGATGCTGGCTTCACTTTTTATTATATTCCTGCTTTTCAGCGGTTGCGGAGATGAGCGGCGGGGTGCCACGATCTACCTGAAAGGGAGTGACACCATGGTAAACCTCTGCCAAAAGTGGGTTGAGGCTTACATGCGTCAGAACGACAGTGTA
>RHKR01000405.1 GCA_008363265.1 Chlorobiota bacterium | reverse complement strand
CGCAAAGATCTCTCACGGTATCTACCCCGGAAGTGAAGCTCTTCTCGAAAAGGAAAGCGGCGAAATTCTCTTCTTTGGTCTGTACTACGTGATGACCGGGCTGCACGGGCTCCACGTCGTGATCGGCATGGTGTTTATCGGCATTATGACCTGGTGGACCTGGAAAGACAAGATCAATCAGGATTCATTCGTGAAACTTGAGTCGGCCGGTCTTTACTGGCACCTGGTTGACGTTATCTGGATCTTCCTTTTCCCATTATTTTACCTGATAGGTTGAGGTTTTAGATGAGCGATCATAATACACATGAACATAAAGAACACTCACACGGATACGGCCACTACATCATCATCTGGTTCGCGCTTTTAGTACTGACCGGACTTACCGTTGCTGTAGCGGGCATTAATTTCGGGAACCTGACCATCATAACCGCCCTTTCGGTCGCGGGTCTGAAGTCGTTTCTCGTTATGAAGGTATTCATGCACCTCGAAGTGGAGAACAGGATGTTTACAGTATTTGTATACACATCGATCTTCTTCCTGGCAGTGTCATTAATCCTTTTATTTTCAGACTATAGTTTTTTGCAAGGATGATAATAAATGTTTAACGAAACAAATTACATAGACAGTGTAAATAACGCGTTCACATTTATTGTTGCCATTTCGGTTATACTTCTTATCGGCATCACTATCGCGATGCTTTGGTTCGTTTACAAGTATAACGCGAAGAGGCACAAGAAAGCCGTGAACATCGAGGGTAATATGGCCCTTGAGATCACATGGACTGTCATCCCCCTGATCCTTGTGGCAGGAATGTTCTGGTACGGTTACCTCGGTTTTGAAGCCCTGGCCACACCTCCGGCGAACGCCATGAAGGTTAAAGTGATCGGTCAGATGTGGAAGTGGAATTTCGAGTACGAGAATGGTGTAAAAACTGACACTCTCTACGTACCCGCGGGAGTTCCGATCCAGCTTGACATCACTTCATCGGATGTTAACCACAGTTTCTATATTCCTCATTTCAGGTTCAAGAAAGACGCGCTTCCGAACAAGAACAACATGCTTTGGTTCCAGTCGGATGAAACGGGAGTTTACGACATCGCGTGCGCCGAATACTGCGGCCTGAATCACTGGAACATGTACACCAAGGTTCACATTCTGAAAAAAGCTGATTACGATGCTTATATGGCTTACAAGGCCAAGCAAACCGGGGTTGATCTCGCACCCGCCGCTCCGGCAGCACCCGCTGTCGATTCGGCTGCAGTGAAAGATACAACCAAGCCTGCTCCAAAAAAGGAAGAAGCTAAGAAGTAAATGAGAGTTCTGCTCGACCTCATCAAGATACGGATCACCGTGCTGGTTTCGATAACCACCGGCTTCGGATATCTCTTATCCCGGGGCACGGTTGACTCAGATGTCGTCTGGCCGGTTATAGGTATATTCCTTACCGCATGCGGTTCTGCAGCAGTGAATCATCTTCAGGAGAGCGATATCGACAACAAGATGAACAGGACCCGTAACCGTCCGCTGCCATCCGGAGCTCTTTCCAAGGTGCAGGTGATGATAATCGCTGCGGCTTTGGTGGTCTCCGGCTCCCTCGTTCTATACGTGACGAACGGACTTTTGGTAATGGTGCTCGGACTTCTCGCGCTGGTGTGGTATAATATTATCTACACCCCAATGAAAAGGAGAAATCCTTTTGCGGTTGTTCCCGGTTCGATAATCGGTTCGATACCTCCAGTAGTCGGGTGGGTTGCCGGTGGAGGTGAGTTCACTTCGCCTGAGAGCATCTTGCTGGCGTACTTCTTTTTTATCTGGCAGATACCCCATTTCTGGTTACTGCTTTTGTTTCTCGACAAGGATTACGTTTCATCCGGGCTTCCAACCATAATGAGCCGGTTCAATGAAACGCAATTATCGAGGATCACATTTGCGTGGATAGTTGCCACAGCGTTATCGGCACTGCTCTTTCCTCTCTTCAATCTCGTTGAGGGATGGGTGACACTTCTCATGATCATCCTGTCGGCCGGGGCGCTGATAATTTACTCAGCCCGTCTCCTCAGATATGACACGGGAAGACTTGCGTTCCGAAAAGCGTTCATGGGGATCAACTACTTCGTTTTGTATATGGTTATTGTTATTTCAATAGATAAATTGATGCCGAAAGGATTATTATAGTATGGAGTTTCTCGACAAATTAGTGTTACCCCAGTCACTGGAACACATTCAGCTCCTTCACTACATGATGATGCTTGTTCTCTTCCTCTACATACCTTTCACGGGTTTGCTCATGGGAAGTATCTCGCTGTCTCTCTGGTTCAAGAGGAAAGCGAGAGTAACAGGTAATCCGTTATACCTTAAGCTTTCATCAGATATTATCAGGACCGCCACTTTCAAGAAAACAGCCGGCTTCATCCTCGCGATGCTGCCGCCGTTCGTTCTTACATTCATCGTGGCGCAGATACTTCACCAGCTGAAGATCGCATCTGTCGGTTATCTTTTCTTCGGATCGCTTCTTGGTGTTGCGGCGGTAATTCTTGTTTACATTTACCGCTACTCGCTTGAATTCAAAGGTCTGTTCGGGAAGATGGAAGGTGTCGGAGAAGTTGAGTCATATTTTGAAAGCGCGAAAGACCTTAACAGATTCTCCGGTCCCTGGGCACTTTTCATGATGATATCATCCACATATTTTGTAATTGCGGGTGTTGCGCTCGGTATCTACGCGAATGAGTGGGAAGCCTCGAAGAATCTTCTTCTTATCTTCCTTTCAGGCAGCTTCTTCATCAAGTGGCTGTATGTTTTCGCTTTCGGATTCGCGGTTACAGCTGCAGTGATGCTTTTCAGATTTTTCTACTGGGAAGGCGGAATAAAAGACGAGAGCGAAGAATACAAAGAACTTGCCAGGGATACCTTTACCAAAGTAGCAATGTATTCTGCTTACTCTTTACCGTTGCTTATTCTTATCCACACGATCCAGATTCCGGCTACATCAATGAGCCGTACGACACTGCTCTATTCTGCATTTGCCGCAGTTCTTGTGTTTGGACTTTTCCATGCCATCTACGAGATCGCTAAAAAGAAAAATTCGAATGCCACCAGCTGGGCATTGCTTTTCCTCGTATTCTCAGCAATGGCACTCATAATCGGTGACCAGACCGCTTTTAAGCAGAGCACAAAACTAAATTCGATCAAACTTGGTGCCGAGTATGATTCAACCATGAAGCAGATGCTTGCCGCTGCAGGT
>RHKR01000404.1 GCA_008363265.1 Chlorobiota bacterium | reverse complement strand
GAAAAATCCCGCTCCTTCAACCACCACTTTAGCTCCATAGCCTGAATTGATTGTAGTGGTTACACTTACGGCATTCCCATGACGGTCAATAACTGAATAATGAGTGGTTTCCAAGCTCTCATTGAAATTCACTAACCCCGGTTTGACCATCTTAGATAGGGTGGCAGCAGTGTCTATCTGCGAGAAAAGTTGTTTGGCATAATTTTTTGAGAGCAGCTTATTTAAAGGAACATTGAAGAAATCAGGGTCACCAAGATATTCCGATCGGTCCGCGTACACTCTCCGCATTGCTTCAGTAAGATAGTGGACATATTCCGCTGAATTATGTCCCAAACTTCTGATATCCGCGTTTTCGAGAATATTAAGAAGTTGAATAAGTGCAACTCCCCCGGAACTTGGTGGTGCCATTGAAATGATCTTGTAGCCCCGGTAAGTACCCGTGACCGGGGAACGCGTCACTGACTCATAACCTGCCATATCCTCAGAGGTTATGAGCCCTTTATGCGCCTCCATAAACCCTGAAACTATTTTGGATGTCTCACCTTTATAAAAACCATCTTTGCCGTACTTGATTATCCTCTCCAGAGTGATCGCAAGATCAGGCTGCCTGAATAACTCCCCCCCCTCAAATTGTGAGTCAATTTTGGTGAATATTTTTGCTGTCGAAGGATACTTCCCAAACACCTGTGAATATCTGTTGAAAGAAGAAGCTGTTGAGTGGGGCAGTTTAAACCCATCCCTGGCCAGTTGGAGGGCCGGACCGATAACCTCTTCACGTGACATGGTGCCATATTTTTCAAGCGCATCAAGCATTCCGGCAACACTTCCCGGTACTCCTGCAGAAAGAACACCTTCCTGTGCAAGAGAGTCGATAAAATTGCCGTCCGCGTCAAGATACATATCCCTGGAGGCTCCGGCAGGTGCTTTCTCCCTGTAATCGAATGAGATCATCTCCCCATCAGCTTCTCTGATAACCATGAATCCCCCACCGCCGATGTTGCCGGCCACCGGATATGTGACGGCCAGAGCAAAGCCTACAGCAACTGCCGCATCCACAGCATTTCCGTTTTTCCACAGTATGTCATTTCCTACCAAGGTTGCCAATGAATCGGCCGAAACGACCATACCTTGAGATACCTGAAGATTTGTCGCGCAACCATTCAATAAGAAGGCAGACAGAAACAGTAAAGAGAGAAATTTTATCCTAAAAGAGTTCGATCCGTGCCCTGACATTCAGTCCTTCATTTTTTATTTGTTTTTTTACAAGATCAAGAAGATCCTTTGCGTCTTTCAGAGTCGTCCGAAGATCATTATAGGTGGTCTCATCGTAAAGAAGTTTACCAAGGTTGTTTTTACCGCCGGTGGTCTCGTCAATTATTCCGTCGAGTTTCAGTATAAGTTTATCCGATTGTTTCAGAAGTTTGTTCAGTGAAGCGATTGATGCGGTTACAGAATCCTGGTTCTCTTTTAGAAAGTTTGTTGCAGACATAGTAAGTGAATCCGCGTTCTCAGTGAGTCTGATTCCGTTCTTAACCAGTATATCGATCTGATCCCGTTGCCCCGCGAGAAGTTCTCTTAACTCAACGGCAAGTTCAGCCATGTTGTTCATACCTCTCTTGAGATCATTTTTGATCATATCATCTTTTAGGTAAGAATTGATCGCAACCAGCGCGGTATCAATTCGTGAAAGGATAAGAGGAATATTTCCGCTCACACTTCCCACAAAACTCATCACCTCCGGGATGTCATACTGAAACTCACCGGTTTGGACCTCCGATAACTCGATAGATACTTCACTCTCTGATGTCTTGATATCAACTTTTTTGCCACCCATCAGGTCGAGCATTGTCACATAAAACTTTGAACCTTTGGGAATACGGACACCGCTCTCGAGTTCAAGCTCAACCAAAACTGCCGCACCATCCACGCTTATCGATTCAACAAAACCTTTTCGAACACCGTTGATGGTGACATTATCTCCAACCTCGAGTCCCGAAACGTTCTGGAAGCGTACTTTGAGCCTGTTCTCTGTTCCACTAATACTGATATTCTTTGCCCAGCCGATCACCCAGACCACGAGAATGATCCCGAGTACAACTGTTATTCCGACTCGTAGTTCGGTTTTTCTTTGTTCGTTCATAATACGAGTTCATTTTTCATTAGTCTGAATAAAGTCCTTCTGACCGAAGGTGATAATATCTTTTGACAGTTCGATCAACTGATTGTACTCAACTTTGCTCAGAACACTGTCAACTGAACTTTTCCCGAGCTGCTCAAAAAACTTTTCCGCTCTTGAAAAATTTATGGATGCCGATGTAGTATCACTTTTGAATACTGTAACCAGACTGTCAATATGCCTTGTTAACCGGCGGCTCTCATCGGTGAGTTTAAATTTTGACATAATACCCGGCATGGTACCGAACGCCTCTGCGGCAATTTCCTCCTTCAGCGGATTTACGAACCATTCTTTACCCTTGGTAGAGACCAGATAAATGATCGCACCGAGAGCAATTGTTCCTAAAACCAAAATTTTAACGAAACAGCCTGCTTTCATTCTAAAGTTTCCTCACAATTATTTGTCGTAGCCGGTTCCGCTCAACATTGATTACTTTAAAGTTGGCTGGTCCGATATCAATAACGAATCCATTTCCGGGAATCTTTCCGGCTTTTTCAAAGATCAAGCCGCTGATCGTTTGAATATCCGGCGAGATATCACCAAATTCAATTCCAAGCAGTTCCTCAAGTTCTCCAATGGTTAATTCACCGCTAACCTGATATGAATCTTTGTCAAGTGACTTTATCGAGGGTTCTTCCTTGTCGTATTCATCCCTGATATCACCGAGTATCTCTTCGAGAATATCTTCAAGTGTAATAAGTCCCGAAGTGCCGCCATATTCATCAATCACAATTGCCATGTGGAGTTTCTTCTCCTGGAATTCCTGCATAAGTTCACTGATCAATTTTGTCTCGGGTACAAACATAGCCGGTTTAGCGAGTTTAGCCGGGGCGAACTTTGATCGATTCCGGAGGAATTTATTCTTGATCATAGGCAGCAGATCTTTCGCGTATAGAATCCCCTTTATCTGATCAAGATCATCTTTGTAAACAGGGATCCTGCTATGTCCCGCATCAAGTATAAGAGCTGCCACCTCATCGAGGTTGGCGTCAACGGGCACAGCCACAATATCAACCCTTGGGCTCATCACTTGCTTTACCGAAACATTGGTATAAGATACCAGACCTT
>RHKR01000403.1 GCA_008363265.1 Chlorobiota bacterium | reverse complement strand
ATTACCGGGAAAAAGATACTTGGAGACTTCAATGTTTTCGAGATCGCCAAGGTGACAGAATCATTTTTCAAAGGATCGCTTCCCCTTACATTCACACTTGATATAGCCGCGCTTAATCCGAATGACGGTAAGGGCGGATACGCGCGAACCGACGCGCAGCTGAAGTCGCTTCCCTTCCGTTTCGTGGTCGACAGCCGTGAGCTGCTCAGAGGCAACATCAAGAATCCTGTTACGATCCCCGGGACAGGTGAACAGTCGATGATCCCAGTCGATCTCTCTGTCGATCTCCTTCAGGTGATCAAGGATCAGGGGTATGAGAGTCTTCTTAATCTGGCACTTCAGGTGAGCGGCGTCGGGAATGGTTCCTCCACCGTGCAATTGTACGCGAAACCGGTGGTTTCAACCATACTGGGCGACATTTCATACCCGGACGAGATCAAGATAGTTGACGCGACATTTTCGAAATAACAGGGAATTTTAAAAAATTTTACGCGGGATATTGCTTAATATCCGCAAAAGCACTATATTTGGAATCTAAATTTTATGGAATGCTGGTGTAGCTCAGCTGGTAGAGCAGCTGATTTGTAATCAGCCGGTCGGGGGTTCAAATCCCTTCACCAGCTCCAAAACAAAACCCTTGCAAGATGATCTTGTGAGGGTTTTTTGTTTATATCCCCTCTATTTAGTACTTTCATTCCCGAACTTCAACTTTTATCTGCGGTACAATGGAAGTACATGAATTTGAACTGAAACAGAACCGGCGGGTGGTTCTTTCCATCTTTTTTCTTCTAACCCTTGTGGTAGTGGCATCAGCCGTTTATTACTATTACAGTCTGCGGGATGACCTGCTAAGTCAGGGAGGAGTTGAAGTGAAGATCACGGCTGAACAAAAGGCCCATCTTCTGAGGGGATGGATCGATGAGCGGAAGGCTGAGGGTGCCTACCTTGCGAAGAATCCTCTGCTGCTCAATTCGATCACGAATAAAGGAGTACGGCTTGGTGAAAGCGATATAATCACTCTTACAGGAATTTTCGAGGAGCTTCGTCGAAATCATGACTACACTTCGATTGCCTTTCTTTCCAATTCCGGCGAGGAGTTGATCCTGTCTGGCGAGCCAGTTCCGGCAGAAACAGGAAAACGTTACGCCAAGAAGATATCCAGTTCGCCTGAGACAGTTGTTTTACTTGAGGGACTGGGGACATCCTCCACCTCCATCGAGATACTCACTCCCTTCCCGGTAAATTCGAGGGTCACATGGGGATATGTTTATCAGATCATCAATGTCAGAGAGCCCCTGACCTCCTTGTTACGTGAAGGAGAGAGCCCTTTGAGCGACGGGAGGACACGGCTTTTTTACTTCCATTCAGACACCCTGTATTCAGTTCTTGACAGTATACCTCCCTACTCACGATCGAGCGGCTACGACCCCGAAACAATTCCGGTGCAGCTCCACGGTTTAGCATTGAGAAACCGGTCGGGTGCGGTTTACGGCACAGGGTTCGACAAGGAAAAGAAAATAGGTTACTTTGAGAAACTGGGGTCCTTCCCCGTTTCGATCTACTACACACACCGTCTCGAAAATGTGGAGAAGCCACTCCTTTCGGTTGGTGTACTTCTCACGATCATAATTTTTATAACGATCACGGCTTCCGGACTTGCGGTTTCACTCACTTTCAGCAGGCAGCAGGCAGCATTCGCGGGGAGGCTCGCGGAGTCTGAGGCTTTTCTTGAGAGCATCCGGGAAGGGATGTCGGACGGTTTCATCCTCTTCGGGTACGATGCGCGTTTTATCGCACTTAACTCCAAAGCAGCAAGCGTGATCAGGAAAACACGTGAAGAGATAGTCGGCAGGAAGATATCTGAAGTTCTCCCGAATGTTGAGCATTCCGGCTTTTGGAATACTTTCAACCAGGTATTGGAATCTAAAAGAGCGGTCACCTCTATCGATTACTACCCCGAGTGGGATACCTATTTCCATAACAAGATGTTCCCTGTTAAAGACGGAATAGCCGTTTTCTTCTCCGACATCACGAAAGAAACCAAGTTAAAACACGACCTCAAAGAGGCGAATCAGCAACTTGAGGCACTCACCCTGCACCTTCAGGTAGCGACGGAAAACGAGCGGGAGGCGATCGCCCGTGAGATACACGATGAACTGGGGCAGGTACTGACTTCACTCAAGATGGATCTGGCAATTATGAAGAACTCTCTGAAAGCGGAAGAAAAACCGTTCGACAAGGATGTTCTCATTAACGACATGGTGACCATGGGCCAAAGGATCGATGCGGTGGCGAAGCGTTTAAGGAGGATAATCACCGAACTAAGGCCGGAGGTACTCGACCATCTCGGGTTCGTGCCCGCGGTTGAATGGCTGATCGAAGAGTCGGCTTCGAGATCAGGGATAAAATTTGAGATAGTGAAAAACTTTGAGTCGGTCGAGCTCGGCAAGCATCCGGCAACCGCCCTCTTCAGGATAATTCAGGAAGCCTGCACCAATATTATCAGGCACTCTGAGGCAAGCCGCGCGGTAATTACCCTTTCCAATGAGGATCAGTCGTTAAAAGTAACGATCAAAGACAACGGCAAGGGGTTCAGTACCGATGGTTCCTGGAACACCAGATCGTTCGGTCTGATCGGAATGAAAGAGAGGGCAAAACTGGTTAAAGCCCAACTTGAAGTGACTTCCTCTGAAGGTGAAGGCACGCTGATCTCACTCGTAATTCCTAAAAAAGAGGGCATCCGGTTTGTTTAAGTCACGCCATTTGATTATTATTCGTAACACATTTTAATCAGGAACAAATGATCAAGATATTCCTCGCTGACGACCACATGCTGATACGGGAAGGCCTGAAGAGGCTGATCCATATCGAGCCCGATCTCCGGGTAACCGGTGAATCGGATGATCCCGCGGAGATCTGCCGCGCGACAGCAGAGAAGGAGTATGACATCCTTGTTCTCGACATAACCCTCCCCAAAAAAAGCGGGTTGGAGATTCTGAAGGATGTTAAAGCCATCGATCCCTCAGCCCGGGTTTTGATACTCAGCATGCACCCTGAAGACCGGTTCGCTATCAGGGCACTTAAGGCCGGTGCATGGGGTTACCTGACCAAGGAAAGTGCCGGCGACGATATAATACTTGCCCTGAGGAAAATTGCTTCCGGTAGAAGGTACCTGAGTGAGACACTTGCCGAGAAACTTGCCGGCGGGCTCGACATCGACAGGCAGCGCCTCCCCCACGAATCACTCTCAGACCG
>RHKR01000004.1 GCA_008363265.1 Chlorobiota bacterium | reverse complement strand
TTTAAGGCTGTGTGAGCATTTCTGATCGAGATAAGTTTCTTGTAGTGAGCAAGAAGGTCATGGTTCACACTTACCTCTTCGGGTGCCGGGCGTTTCGTACCGTCGGGGTTGTAAACCTCGGACTGATATTTGATATCATCCCAAACCATCGGCTTGCGGCAGTCGGGATCGTTCGCGCCCCACATCCCCACCTCGTCTCCGTAGTAGATCATCGGCGCGCCGACATATGTCATCTGAAGTATCGCGAAAAGTTTTACTTTGGCATAAGCTTCAGAAGTCGGCTTCTTGGGGTTGTAATCCTTGTTCCCCGCCCATGATATGCCGTACCACTTGCCCCAGTCGCCGTAACGGCCAAGATCTGCGTTCATCGCGTGGGAGGCAACACGGTTCGCGTCATGACTGCCGAACAGGTTCTGCTGAACATATTCAACTCCGCCGGGGAAAGCGTCCCGGAGGTCTTCAAGTTTTTGATTGAATTCTGAAGTGGTTATCCGTGTCTTCTCAGCCATTATCCAGTCGGCAGCGGCAAACCCGAAGTTGTAGTTCATTACCGCGTCAAACTCGTCACCTTCGAGGTAAGGTTTGATCACATCGATCGGATCGATCACTTCGGCAGTAAGGTAAGCTTCAGGGTTTATCGACTTCACATGCGTGCGCCAGTCTTTCCAGAAATTGTGCTTCACGCAGAACGCCACGTCAAGCCGCCAGCCGTCGATCCCGTCGGATACAATGCCATCGCCGTTAGGGTCCATCCACCGTTTGGTGATATCAAAAATGTACTTTTTCGGTCCGGCTACAATTCCGTTCTCATCCTCTTTTAGTTCGGGGAGTTCCTTGTGTCCGAACCACCCTTCATACTCGAACTTGGTTCCGGCCTTTTCGTCATCCCATGATTTTACGGTGAACCAGTCTTTAAAGCGCGATTCATGCTGATTCTTTTTCAGGTCAACGAAAGGTGGTGATTTCAGTCCCATGTGGTTGAAAACGCCGTCGAAGATCACGCGTATCCCCATCCCGTGGGCTTTCTTTATCAGTTCGAGGACGAGTTTATCGGCCGAGGTCCACTTCCATGTGGACGGATCGTCAAAAACTTCCGAGTCGATCAGTTTTCTGTCACCTTCAGGGTCGGGGCCGAAGGTCGGATCGATGTGGTGATAGGTAACGCCGTCATATTTGTGGAGAGATGGTGAGGTGAAAAGCGGATTCAGGTATATCGCGTTGATGCCGAGATCTTTAAGGTAAGGAAGCTTCTCGATCACCCCCTGCAGGTCCCCGCCATATCTTCTGCGTTGCAGATTGAACCAGATATCCTTCCCGTTCTCCTTCTCCCATGGCTGCAGTTCGTACCAGTCGGCACCCCACGGACTGATCTTCCAGGGTGAAGTGGCGTCGTGCGGGTAGGCCCCATCGATGTCCGCAAGTTTGGGATCATTTCCAGGGTCTCCGTTTCTAAACCTTTCAGGGAATATCTGATACCATATGGCATCCTTCGCCCAATCGGGTACAAATTCTTTATTCTTCGACATTACTGAATCTCCATTGCCGGCGAGGGAAGGTATCGTCACGAGAACGAACACGAGTGCCGTTGCTAAATTCACAATTGTTTTCATCGGTATTTCCATGATTCTTCAACTCAAATATAATGTTCATATCCCATTTAATTTAATCCCCTCAAAGCCCCGGCAAGCAGAGCGGTAATTTAAATTTGGTAATAATCTTCTGAATGAATAACTTTATTTACATTTATTTGACAGTTTGAAGCCTGCCATTCAATCAAGGCAGATCCGGATTGTCTTTAATAAAAGGAGAGCTCTTATGAGATCTTTCAAACTTCTTTTCCTCTTCGTTATTCTCTTCACTGCAGCCAACGCGCAATGGGTTGAACAAACCTCCGGCGTTACAGGCGCGCTCTATTCAGCTTCCGCTCCTACAAATCTTGTCTGCTGGGTGGGAGGTGCTGCCGGAATTGTTCTTCGTACAGTTGACGGCGGTACAACCTGGGCAAATGTTGGCGGCGCCGGCATCGCAAGTCAGGATGTATATGCTGTTTTCGCGATCGACGCAGACATTTGCTACATCACCACTTCCCCGTCCAGTGGAACCTATATTTACAAAACCACCAACGGCGGCGTTACCTGGGTTACCCAGCTTAATCAGTCAGGTGGCTTTGGTGACGGTCTCTGGTTCAAAGATGCGAATACCGGTATCTTTTACGGTGACCCTGTAGGTGGCAGATGGACGATTTTCCGCACAACAAATGGTGGGACACTTTGGGATTCAACAGGTCTTTACCTCGCCTCGGAAGGATTTGCCGGATGGAATAACGGCCTTTTTGCGTTAGGCGATAATGTCTGGTTTGGTACAAACGGCACCAAAGTCTGGTATTCATCCAATTTTGGCACGAACTGGACTCCTCAGCCCACTACAGGCCAGGCCAACTCATATACCATCTGGTTCAATAACCCATCGATCGGTCTTACCGGCGGTACCGGTTTCATGGTTACCACCAACAGTGGCACCAACTGGGCTGCACTTACAGTACCCGGAACAGGCAGCATAGGCGGTATCACCGGTGAAGGAACCAGCTGGTGGGTTGCAAGACAGGCCACTGCGATCTATGAGTCAACCAATAACGGCGGGGCGTGGACCACAGCCTACACTGCCCCTGCCGGAAGCTACTATCATCTGACCAAGGCCCGTACGGGAACCGCTGTCTTCGGTGTTAGAAGTAACGGAGGAATTACCAAAGGCTTTGGAACTGTTGTTCCTGTCGAGCTCTCCTCTTTCACTGCCACTTCAAATGATGGTTCGGTTGTTCTCGACTGGAGTACCGCGACAGAGACGAACAATGAAGGCTTCGCGATCGAAAGAAAAGCTGCCGGTGGCGAATTTTTAGCAATCGGATTTATTGAAGGAAACGGTACCTCCACCACCACAAAGAGCTACAGTTACACTGATGCCAACCTTCAGGCGGGTAAATACACCTATCGTCTGAAACAGACCGATTTCGACGGCACGACAACATACTCGAAAGAAGTTGAAGCAGATGTTGCTCAGGTGGTTTCCTATGCGCTCAATCAGAACTTCCCCAACCCGTTCAACCCAACCACTTCAATTTCCTACAGAATTCCTGAAGCATCTGATGTGGTGATAAAGGTTTATGATGTAATGGGAACTGAGGTTGCCACCCTGATCAATTCAAGACAGGAAGCCGGAGCACACTCGATCGTTTTCGATGCGGCCAAACTCTCCAGCGGTTCGTACATCTATACGATCAAGGCCGGAAATTTCACCGCCACCAGGAAGATGATCCTGATGAAGTAAGTGGTTTTAGTGTGGAGTGTAGAGTCTCGCTACTCAGTCCGCCGCGGCGGATCACTACTGATCACATTTCACATTTCACTTCGCCGCGGCGAGTCATAGTTCACCCTTCAAAAAAAAAGCTGTTCTCTCACCGGGAACAGCTTTTTTTATTTATGGTATATTTCGGTATTGAAAAACGAAAATTCCGGAAAATGAGATATCTTAAATTTTTGTTTCTGGCGCTGCTTTTTTCAGCATTGGCAAGCGCGCAGACGAATAAATGGTCAACCCTTGAAGAATTAACCCTCGTGCTCCCAGAACATGAAGCCCTTGCCCAGTTCGAAGGGGAATGGGAAGTGAATATACAGTTCCACTTCGACGAAAAAGAAAAACAACCCCTGAAAGGTGCGGGTACAGCCGATAACAAGGTCGTCCTCGGCGGCCGCTTTATCGAGTCCCGCTCTCAGAATATCGCTTTTGGGATGTCGATCACCTCGATAGCTTACCTCGGTTTTGATGTCCGCCTGCAGAAATACACTCTCTACTCTATGGATGAACTCGGAAACTTTGCTATAAATGCCTACGGCGACTACAAAAAGAGCGATGGCAAGTTCCTGTTCGAGGGAAGCACAATGGATTATGTAACGCGGGAGAATCAGGAGTTCAGGATAATCTATGACTTTGAGGGTGAAGACAAAATTAAATACGAGGTCGACTTCCTCCTCCCCGACGGAACTTACAGACCATATATTAACGCAGAATTCAAGAGGAAATAATGAACCACTGGCTTGTAAAATCGGAGCCCAATGTCTTCTCAATTGATGATCTCGCCCATTCGCCTGATCAAACCACCTGTTGGGACGGTGTTCGCAACTACCAGGCTCGCAACTTCTTGCGCGATTCAATGAAACTTGGCGACAGGGTGCTCTTTTACCACAGCAATGCCGACCCGATGGCGGTTGTGGGATGGTGTGAAGTGGTAAGGGAAGGCTACCCGGATTCGTCGGCTTTTGATCCTGATTCAAAATATTTCGATGCCGCGTCAACCCCGGATAACCCCGTCTGGACAATGGTGGATATCAAACTGAAAGAGAAATTCCCCCGTCAGGTTACACTTCAGGATGTAAAGGATAATCCCGCGCTTGAGGAGATACTCCTTACAAAAAGGGGAAACAGACTCTCAGTCTTCCCAGTCTCCGAAGAACACTTCAGTGAGATAGTTAAAATGGGAAGAGCATGAAGCGGGTAACCGCCCTTTATTTTGTTATCTTTGCAACTGTATTTGGTGATTTTTATTAAAATTTAAGCATAGATGTATTTTATCGATCTTTTCCTTTTCACTGTTCCGGCACTTTTTTCCCTGGGGGTTCTTACCGCCACATATTTCGCCTTCAGGAATTACCGGAAACAGAAAGGAATGTCGGAAACACCCGAACGCGACTTTCAACTTCCGATCGACAAACAGAAAAAATACCTTTATGGCGCATTTTACAACCCCGACTCCCCTATCCCCACAAGAAAAAGATTTATCCCGTTTTTTGCGGCTGTGATCCTCCTCCAGATCGTGGGAGCTGCAGGCTACCTGTTGGGCATCGTAATTCTTATCTGGCTCTGCACCTTCCTTACCCTGGCTGTCGCGATCTTCGCCGGGATCAGATTCATGAAGGTGATAATCGACGACAAAACCGCATTAAAGATCAAATGAACGGAGAGAAAATGAATAATTTCACAGTTGTCAGTAATAATCTTGTTTTAAGAGACATAACATATCTCCGTGACAAAGACACTCCTCAACGAGATTTTCGTAACGCACTCGACCGTATCACCTACTCACTCTGTATCGCGATGAGCGGACACATTAAGATGAGAGATGTGGAGGTTGAAACACCTTTGGAAGTAACAAAAGGGAAAAAAATAGCCACCCCGATCGTTCTCGTTCCGATCTTAAGAGCAGGCCTCTCAATGGGTAATGCCTTTCTGCAGCTCCTGCCGCAGGCCAAGATGGGACATATCGGTATCAAAAGAAACGAAGAAACCCTTGAACCGATCGAATATTATTACAAAACACCCAAAGATCTCGAGCACTCACTCGTAATTATTCTCGATCCGATGCTTGCAACGGGAGGAAGTGTTTCCGCGGCTATTAAGTTTCTGAAATCGAACGGCGCAAAGAACATTATTCTTGCTTCAATTATTGCCGCTCCGGAAGGTGTGAAGAGGATACTGAACGATCATCCCGATGTGGCGATCTATACCGCCTCACTCGACAAAGGCTTGAACGAGAAGGGGTACATCGTCCCTGGCCTCGGTGATGCCGGCGACAGGGTATTCGGTACTCTTTAATTACCAGGTGTTTAGATAAACCGCAGAGGACGCAAAGAGATTTGAGGACGCAGATGCACGCAGATTTAACAGATAGACGCAGAGTTTAAAGAAATAATCCGCGTTAATCCGTCTAATCTGTGTGTATCCGCGTTCCA
Organism: Chlorobiota bacterium; assembly: GCA_008363265.1. Taxonomy (GTDB): domain Bacteria; phylum Bacteroidota; class Ignavibacteria; order Ignavibacteriales; family Ignavibacteriaceae; genus UTCHB3. Next base: position 15,028 of record RHKR01000004.1, on the reverse strand, counting down.
AAACAACCTTACTACAAGCAGGTCGTTCTACCTAAAAAGATTCTTCTCCTGCTTAACGTTGAGGGCTTCGCCCACTTCGTAGAGGGCTCTTTCAAGGTCTTTTATGATATCTTTGTAGTTCTCGATACCAACCGATAAACGAACCATTCCTTCATCAATTCCGGCATCTTTTCTCGCTTCGGGACCCATCGAAAAATGCGTCATGCTCGCGGGATGCTGGATCAGTGTCTCGACACCACCCAAACTTACAGCCAGTTGGCAAAGTTTAACCGAGTTCATCATGATCTCTCCGGCATCATATCCACCCTTAAGGTGGAAAGTGATCATTCCGCCGTGACCTTTATGCTGTTTCAATCCGGTGAAATACTGAGGATGTGAACGTAGTCCGGGGAAGGTTACCGACTCAACCATGTCGTGTTTCTCGAGGAATTCGGCAACTTTCTGAGCGTTCTCGCAGTGCCTTTCCATCCTGATCGCGAGGGTCTTGATACCACGGTGAACGAGGAACGAGTTGAAAGGATCGATAACACCACCCGTCTGGTTGAGAACCTTCTTCATCGGAGCGTATTCGGCCATGTCTTTTACAATGATGATACCCGCCACCACATCTGCATGTCCGTTCAGGAACTTGGTCATCGAGTGGATGATGACATCGGCACCGAACTCGAAAGGTCTCTGAAGCGCCGGTGACATGAATGTGTTATCAACGCAAACCTTTGCTCCGCCGGCGTGGGCGACCTTAACGATCTCAGCGAGATCACTGACTGCAAGTGTCGGATTACCGGGAGTCTCAACATAAACCAGCGCGGTGTTTGGTCTCATCGCCGCCTTAACGGCTTCGATGCTGGTGGTATCCACGAAAGAAACTTCAACACCAAATTTTGAGTAAACAGTTCTGAGAAGAGTGTTCGTCGGACCGTAAACAGCCTGTGAGCAAACTATGTGCTTACCCGCGCTGAGGTAATTTGCAAATACCACATTTATCGCGGCCATACCACTCGCGCAGCCAAGGGCCTTTGCTCCGCCTTCAAGTGCGGCAACGGCATCTTCCATCGCCTCGACGGTCGGGTTGCTCATCCTGGTATAGATGTGTCCCTTCCCTTCCCCCATAAAGAGGGCAGCGCCCTGTTGTGCCGACTTGAACTTGAAGGTCGATGTCTGGTAAATTGGTGGAACCACCGCCCCAAACTCATACTCATCTATACCCGCGTGCACGCACTTCGACTCAAAATTGATGTTTTCGTGATCTTTCATATGTATCTTCCAAAATTATTCAAAAACAAACCTTAATATAAGAACTTAGGAACTTAGGAACTTAGGTACTTAGGAACCTAGGAACCTATGAACTTAAGAACCTATGAACTTATGTGCGCCGCGGCGCATTAAGAACTCATGTACGCCGCAGTAAAAACCAGCGAATTTCTTAATACGCTGCGGCGTACTTTAGTTCTTTAGTTCTTATGTTCTTAATTTCTCAATAGTAAATGGCCTGAACTTCGATCTCTTCTGTTGAGGAATCTTTCTCCTTCAGGAACTTGATGAAATCGTTGTTGTAGTATTCCGAGTGGTTCTCCTCGAAATCTTTTTTCAGTTTTTCGATCTCTTCATAGGACAGATTTGTTTTGAAGTAGCTTTTGATGCCTTCATCGTCGTAGATCTTGAAGTAGTTTCTCTGTTTTTCCATTTTTTGAGCTCCATTATTAAACAAGAATTTCGTGTGAATGTAAAAGATCGGCAAAGAGCTCGTCTTTTATCGATTCCGCATTTCTTCTCGCGTTGGAAAGTGCGTTAATTACATATCTGTTGGCAATAAACCGTTTGCGTGAATCCATCTCCGCCTCTTCGAGGAGGAGGTATCCGGTGTAGATGTAGCTGTAAAGCTCAACGAGGTCTTTAGCCGCCACTTCCTGGAACACGGGATCTTTCTTTTCAGCGATATACTTCGCGCAATCGCGGTAGAGTTCCCTGATCTCTTTAAGGAAGTTCTGCAGACGGGTAAGGCCCGCATCGTAAGTTTTCGCCTCCATTTTATCGAAGTGGTCACCGAGCACGTCAGCGTACACACCTGAGGAGGCCGCGACTATCTGAAGCTGCGAGGTTCCCTCGTAAATGTTCGTGATCCTTGCATCACGGGCAAGTCGCTCAACCTTGAACTCACGCATGTAACCCGTACCGCCATGTATCTGAAGTGAGTCGTAAGTGATCTTGTTGGCCGACTCGGTAACAACATACTTGGTCATCGGGGTAAGGAGGTTGGCGATCCTTGTGTAGTGTTTCACCCGGGCGTTGGCCTCGGTCCAGGGCTGTCCCGTCTTTTTGAGGTGTTCAACCACCTCTTCAAGCTTCTCTTTCAGATCAACCGTTATCGCGGTGGCATACATCAGTGAGCGGTTGCTCTCAAGCATCGTCCGCATATCCATCAGCATGTTCGTTACTACCGGCAGATTGATGATCGGCTTGCCGAACTGTTCCCTCTCTTTGGCATATTTAAGGGCCTCTTCATAGGCAGCCTGGGAGATGCCGAGTGCCTGCGCGGAAACTCCCGCACGGGCACGAAACATAAGATCGAGAACGTATTTAATCAGTCCCATTCTTCGTGTACCAACCAGTTTTGCAGGGGTATCATTGAACTGGAGTTCGCATGTCGGTGAACCGTGAATGCCGAGTTTATGCTCGATACGGCGGACTTTTACCGTCTCGTCGCCATAGCAGGCGAAGAGTGAAAGACCGCGGCCATCCCTTGTACCGGCCTCGCTTCTCGCGAGAACGAGGAGCACTTGTCCGTTACCGTTGGTAATGAAGCGTTTTACTCCGCGGAGGAACCACTCACCTTTTTCGTTCTGGTAGGCGGAAAGTTTCACTGCCTGAAGGTCGCTGCCGGCATCGGGTTCTGTTAGTGCCATTGCTCCGGTGAACTCACCTGTTGAGAATTTCGGGATGAACTCATCTGAAAGTTCTTCATTGCCGAATTTCTTGATCGTTTCCGCGATGTCCTGCAAACCGAAGATGTTCATGAGTGAAGCATCCGCGCGGGAAAGCATTTCAACCGACATGATGTAAACAAAGAAGGGGAAGTTCAATCCACCATATTTCCTCGGGAGTATCATCCCCATCAGGTCGGCCTGTGAAAGCTGCTCGAGGTTTTTCTTTGTGCCGTCGGCGTAGTGTACCTTGCCGTCTTTGAAGATCGCGCCCTGCTCATCAACCCCCATCGCCCTTGGCTCGATGAAGTTGGCGGCGAGGTCGCCCACCACTTCGAGAACAGAGCGGTAGTTATCCATCGCGTCTTCGAACGAAACGGGAGCGTAGTTGTAGAGCTCTGCTTCCTTGTAGTTGTCCTCAAATAGCTTCACGATCTCTTTTACATCGTCCGTGAAGAATTTGTTGAAGTGGAACTGTATATCGGTATTATCCGTGAAAAAATTTGCCATCGCCGCTCCTATTTAAGCTTGCTTTTATAAACTTCGATAAACTTCGGGATCACCTGTGTGGCATCGCCGACTATTCCGTAGTGGCTCACATCGAATATCGGAGCATCGGGGTCACTGTTTATCGCAATTATTTTCTTTGCTTCCTGCATTCCCGCGCGGTGCTGGATCGCGCCTGAAATGCCGACGGCAATGTAAAGCTTCGGCCTTACCGTTACACCGGTCTGACCCACCTGCCGCTCCTGTGTAACGAACCCGGCATCAACCGCGGCGCGGCTTCCCGCCACTTCACCACCGAGGGTGTGAGCGAGCTCTTCAACAAGTCTGAAGTTCTCCTTCGTGCCGAGGCCGTAACCGCCCGAAACGATTATAGGAGCTCCTTTAAGGTTTACCTTGCTTTCTTCATAATGCTGCTCGATCACTTCAACGAGGTCGTCATCGGGTGATGGCGTAAACGCCACTTCTTCGATCTTAACGGCTTTTGGCTTCTCAACCTTGTGCGACTCCATGACACCTTCGCGGACCGTTGCCATCTGGGTCTCAGTGTCGGGAGTGATGATCGTGGCGATGATGTTTCCACCGAAAGCGGGACGGATCTGAAGGAGGAGCTCTTTGTACTCCTGATTGAGATACTTCACATCGGATATCTGAAGATCAGTGCAGTCTGCGGTCAAACCGCTTTTGGTGTGCGACGCAACCCGGGGGGCGATATCGCGACCGATGACCGTGGCGCCAAAAAGGACTATCCTCGGCCGCCGCTCCATTATCAGTGAATTAAGAATTCTGGAGTAAGGGAGTGTTCTGAAATATTTAAGCGCGGGGGCTTCAACAAGGATCGCTTCATCAACGCCGTAATTGAAGGTTTCTTCCGCGATGTGCTTTACATTTTCACCGATCACGACCGATTTCAACACCGAATTGGTGATCGCCGCGAGCTTGTGCCCTTTCGATACGAGTTCGAGGCTGACATCGGCGGGCTTGCCGTTCCGTACCTCGATAAATACCCAAATTTCGTTCTGTTTTTTCATCGTGTCATCCAAAAATGTGATCGGCTAAAAGTTGGTCGATAAGTTTCTCGATCCCTTCACGGGTCGGTTCAACCTTGATGTGGTTTCCGCCGCCGAGGACTACTGAATCAACCTTGTGAACTTTGGTCGGCGAACCCTTTATTCCGCAGCGGTCGGGGTCGAGCCCGAGCTCATCCATTGTGAGGGTCGGAATGAAGAGGTTTCTTTCTTCGTATTCGTGCTGCAGCTTGTCGGTATAAAGGAGGCTGTTCCCTTCGGTCATTTTCTCGAGGTCCATCAGCGACTTCGCGCCTTTGTACGCCATCACGCGCTTGGCACTGAATGGTCGTGCCTCGGCTGCATCTTTAAGAACTGTGAGAAGAACGGGAAGTTTAGCCCGCACCACTTCGAAACCGCCGTCGATCTTTCTTCTGATCTTCGCGTGGGTTTCATCGATATCGAGTATCTCTTCCACATACGTCACCTGCGGGAGGTTAAGCTTTTCGGCTGTTTGCGGACCCACCTGCGCGGTGTCACCATCGATCGCCTGACGGCCTGCGAAGATCAGATCGTAATTCCCGATCTTCTTTATCGCCTCTGAAAGGACATAAGAAGTTGCGAGGGTATCCGCACCCGCGAACTTCCTGTCGCTGATCAGGTAAACCGAATCGGCACCCATGTAGAGGCACTCGCGAAGGATGTCGGAAGCCCGCTGGGGTCCCATGGTAATGGCGGTAACCGTTCCGCCGAATTTGTCTTTTATCCGCAGGGCGAACTCGAGTGCCACACGGTCTTCATTATTGAAAATAGCCGGGAGCTTCGAACGGTTAACCGTTCCGTCCTCTTTCATCACACTACCCGAAATATTGGCAGTGTCGGGAACCTGCTTTACCAGCACGATCGATCTGAACACGGTCTCTCCATATTATAAAAATATTCATTATTAAAAATAAGGTTTTCTGAATATTTCTCAAAAAGGTTTTTTGAAAGAGAGAGGCGGGCGGCAAAAAAAATTATAATGGTTTCCGAATTATTAGTAAATTTCATGTATATATTCAATCAATTGATTAAGAGTGTAAAATGGCACAGGACAGCTTTTCATCCGGTAAGAGCAGCAATTCGAGGACAACCACCCTGATGGTGTTTCTGGGCGTAATTGTGGTTCTCCTTCTAACGGTCATTGTGTTGATCCTGAAAAACAATGCTAATGATAATCCGAATGCAGGCAATGAAACCGTAGGAAAAGATACTGTATCACAACAAACGCCGACATCCACACAGCCTGCCCCCCGGCAGGATACACCAAATGGCGACGGCAACACCTCCAACGAGAGATTAACTCCCATGGAACGGGGAATTCTACCGGGAATTTACCCTCAGGCCAGCACAAGATATCTTGACATGGATGACCTTGCCGGGAAGAGTGCATGGGAACTGCAAGTGATGAGGAATGAAGTTTTTGCCCGTTACGGTTACATATTCAAAAGAAACAAGGATATTAAAAACTATTTTGAATCTCAGTCATGGTACGTCCCAAAATATTACAACGTGGATCATATGCTGAATCAATATGAAAAGCGTAATGTGAACTTCATCAAAAACAACGAACCAAAATAGTTCACAGCAGTGTTCTCAGTACCTGACCGGATGATTGCCATGCAATCCAAAACCTATACGCCCGATATATAATGCGACTTGTATGGGAAGGCTAAAATTGCCGTTTTTCAGCGTCTTTATCCTGCTGTTTGCTTCATGCGGGAAAGTTGAACAGCAAAAAGAAGAACCTGCCACAGTGAAAAAAGAGGATAAACCCTCTGTGGCAGATCCATCAGCGGATTCTGTTGTAAACTCAGAGAAGCACCCCTTCCTTTTGGCGTATCCTGACCACATAGATTCCATAGCAAATGGAACGATCTACTGGAAGGATAAAACCATAATGCCCCTCTCGAAGAGCAAAGAAACGAAGACCGATCTCTCGAAACTCTCGAAGACCGGGTATGAAGAGTACCTTAATAAAATCTCTCCCGCTCAGATGCTGGACGTTGACTACCCCTACCTTGCCCCTGTAACACCTCCTGCTAAAAACCACGACCCTGGCCGGGGAAGAAATACGGATTTCCTGAAAAAGGTTTATGGGGCAAATGAGCACGAGGTGAGCCGAAGACTGCAGCAGGTGGTCTGGCTGAGAAAGAATGTTAACATGATTGTAAGCGTCAACGGGGAAAACGGTGCGGCTGCCTCCTTACAGAAAATATCGGATGAGCTCGATAAGTTACCCTCCAAATTCATGAAATATCTTATAAACCCGGCGGGCACATTCGTCTGGAGACCAATCGCGGGAACCAAAAGATTGAGTGCCCACAGTTTCGGGATATCGATCGATATCAATGTCAGCCATTCAAACTACTGGAGATACAGACGGCCTGACAAATCCGGACTTTATAAGTTCGAAAACTCAATCCCTTTTGAAATTGTCGAGATATTCGAACGTAACGGGTGGATATGGGGCGGAAGATGGTATCATTATGACACAATGCATTTTGAGTACAGGCCCGAATTGATAATCGCGGCACTTCAAAATAAAAAAGGGAAGACAGCGATAGTAACGGATCAAAAAAAAAATCCGCTGAAGAAGAAATGATGCCGCGGTTGAAAGCCGTCTTCAGTGTGAATTTGCCTTAAATGGAATTTGTTAGTATATTTCCTTTAGATATTCTTTAGAAAAAAGAAGAGGTTGAAATGTCAGACACCAAGATCCCTTTGAGAAAAAAATCCGGATCTAAAAACAATATTTTAATGATCCTGATGGGGATCATAATCGTTCTGCTTCTGACAGTTACGGTGATATTGATACAAACCGGTGGTAAAGACTCTGCAGGAGTAACTTCTGATCCCAAACCGAAAACAGCCGACACACAGCAAAACCCCCCGACTCAGGAACAACGTACACCGGGATACAGTGAAAACACCCCGACTGCTGCTCCCCCTCCCTCAACAGGAAACTCTAAACCGGCACCCGGTGAGCAAGGGCTCCTTCCCGGAGTCTATCCTCAGGCCAGCACACGTTACCTGAGATACAGCGACATCTCAGGAATGCACGTTTGGGATGTACTCGTTATGAGAAATGAGATATTTGCCCGCTACGGCTATATTTTTAAACTAAGCTGGGAACTCCGTGACTACTTCAACTCCCAACCGTGGTATGTACCCAGGTATAGTGATGTAAGCCATTTGCTGACCCCGGTGGAGAGGGCAAATGTGGAATTCCTGACCAAACACACCCCAAAATTTGACATGAACAACATCAGGGGAAGTAATACATACGTACCATAAACCAATCGATTGCACGATATGCCGACATCATTTTACCGCGGTCTGATCAGGTCCGTCGGGCTGCTGTTTATCTTTTGCCTGTTTACTTCCTGTAACGCAAGTTCAAAGCAGGAAGTGGCGCAAAAGCCGGACGGGGATACATCCCTCCCCTCCGCGACACTTCCGCCCCTGAACGGCACATTCAGCCCTGAACTTCAGAAGAAATTTGAAGAGAAACTTAAAAGTGGCAATTTCCATGGCAACGCGGTTATCTTCAATTCAAAGGGGGAGTATTTCTCCTTCAGTGAAGGCTTCGCCGACAGTGGAAAAGAACTCAGGAATGACACCTCAACCCTCTTTCAGATCGCTTCAGTAACCAAACACATCACTGCCCGTGCGATTATTGATCTGGTAAAAGAGAATAAATTGTCTCTTTCTGATCCTGTTTCAAAGCATCTGAAGCAGAAATTCCCCTACGGCAACATCAGGATCAAGGACCTGCTCGATCAAACCTCAGGACTTCCGGATTTTACTGAACTTAAAATACCAACCGCCCTGGCAGGTAAAGGCCCCGATAATAACGAAATAATATCTGCTTATGTGACGGGTAACCCCAAGTTGAAGTTCACCCCCGGCACCAGGTATGATTACGTTAACATCAACTACATCATCCTTGCAAGCATAGTGGAAAATATCAGCGGACTGAAGTATGAGCAGTACGTCCGTGAGAAGTTGTTTGGGGCTGCCGGCACTGCAAATGTATACCAGAATTCCGAAATGTCTAAAATTGATGCCCCTTCTGCCGTCGGTTACCAGTCGGTGATCAGCAAATACATCCCGGTAAGCAAGGGGGCCACTGCAATTTTCGAGAACCGTAAAGGATCCGGTGGGCTATGGACCTCGGCGGAAGCTCTGACCAAGTGGTATCGTTACCTTTTCTTCCGGAACGATGAATATTACAACTATCTTACGCAGTATAAACCGAACAGCCCTTCTTTCCTTCTCGGCTGGTACCCTGCAGGTTCAGGGAAAACCGGATATTTTTACAATCACGGTGCTTTCCCTGGTTTCGCCGCTTGGACAGGTTACATCCCTGAAACTCGAACCGTGGTTCTTCTTCTCGAAAACTATTCCGGGAACGCCAAAACAACGGGCGAGCAACTTGTAAAGGTTCTCCTGAATGATAAATAAATTTAGAGCCATATTCCTTTTCCCGGGAGTTATTTTACTCATGTCTCTTCTCTTACCGGGAGAAACGGCAGCATTCAAGGATTCCGCCGGCAGCTTCGACAGTATTCCAAAAAAGTCCGGCACAGGTATTCATCCCGCCGTTAAACCTCTATTACAGGCGTATTCCGGTTACATCGACTCGATAGCAAACGGTTGGATCTATTGGAAAGACAAGTCCAAAATGCCGTTTCACAATGAAGCAAATGAAAAACTGAACCCCTCCAAATTATCGAAGAAGGAATACGAAAAATACCTGAACGCAATCTCACCGGCACAGATGGTGGTGTTTGATTACCCTTATTTGAAACCCATTTCCGACCCTCCTAAAAACTTTGATCCGGGCAGGGCCAGGAATTCAGATTTCATGAAAAAGGTTTACGGAGGAAGTGAAGGAGAGGTACGCAAGCGGCTTAAAAAAGTGGTATGGCTCCGAAAGAAAGTGAACAAGGTTTTGCTGGTGAACGGTGAGAACGGTGCCGCGGCATCACTTCAGAAAATATCTGACGAACTCGATAAGTTGCCGAAAAAATTTATGAAATACCTTGATAACCCGGCCGGTACTTTTGTATGGAGACCGATCGCGGGCACGAAAAGACTGAGCGCGCACAGCTTCGCAATAGCGATCGACATAAATGTTAACCAATCACACTACTGGAGAAGCAGTTCACCCGATAAATCAGGGCACTACAAATTCAAGAACCGCATCCCGTTTGAGATCGTTGAGATATTCGAAAGAAATGGCTGGATCTGGGGCGGACGCTGGTACCACTACGATACCATGCACTTTGAGTACCGGCCGGAGGTTGTCAAAAGGTTTTTAATAGACCGCTGATGACACGGAGGACGCGGATACACACGAATTAAACAGATTAGCGCAGAGATTTTAATAGGTTTTTCCGCGAAATTCCGTCAAATCTGCGTGTATCTGCGTGCTAAAAACTCTACACTCCACACTAATCACTTCTCAATCGCCTGATATAACTTCAAAACCTGCAGCAGTTTCATCAGTGAATCGTTGGAGATGTTCTCTTTCTTGAGCTGGTCGATCACCTTTTCGAGTTCGCGGTTGATGGGTGCCACGCCGTCACATTTGGCGACGGGTGGAGGCGGTGCCTCGCTGCCGATGATGATCCTTCTGATCGAGGCCCAGTTGCCTGATCCGGCTACTTTAAATACTATACGGTCAACCTTTGAAAAGTCGAGCCCCGTGAAGTCGAAAGTGAAATCCTGAACATTTCCGTCGATCGTTGCCTTGTATTGTTTTATGGTAAAACCTGCCTTATCGAGTGGGGCAGCCAGCACATCGATTTTTTCACCCGGTCGCGCTGAAACCTTGGCTCCGGTAATTGTGATCTTGTTGGTCGTAAGTCCTGTAAGATATGGGAGTTCTGAAAGCTTTGTGTCCCATCCGAAGGCTACCACCCGGTATTTTGGTGCTTTGGGGGTGACGAACTTCACCGATCCGAGGCTGCTCTGATCGAGGAAAACGGGTGGTGTGTTAAGAGTAAAAACTCTAACTTCATTTATCTTCAACTCGAGCGCTGTATGTCCATGCTTTATTTCGATCCTTTTCAGAACACGGGCTTTCCAATATGCGGAGGTGTATTCCAGAAGGTGATCCTTGGTCTTGGCCGGGATCTTTTGTGTGACCGTCTCCTCAAAACCATCGTCAAACTTCATAACGACCTGTATCGAAAAATCAACATTCATCGGGTTCAGCCATGTGCTGTTAACTGTGATCTTCGATATCTCGTGGTCGAGAGTATTGTTAAAAATTGAGCTGTACAGCCGAAGTATCATCCCATTCGGCCCTACTTCACTCTGGGGCGTCTGCCCCTTCTTCACCTCCCACCCCTTATCGATGACAACCCCCTGCGCGAACAACCCTGCAGAAACAAGCAACAACACGAAAAGCAATCGTTTCCGGACCATTTCTGCCTCCAATCAAAAGAAGATAAATTTTCCCCCTAACTAACAATTTTCTTAAATCATTTCCTAATGTTATTTTCGAAGTGCCGCCCCGGTTAAATTAATGCCGCCGAAGGCGGATCACATTTCACATTTCACTCCGCCGCGGCGGATAACATTTAAAATAGTGCACACAATAAAATCAGAAAAGTTACCCATCTTCCTCTGGCTCGATGATATCGAGGAGGGGGCACTGCAGCAGGCGAAGAACCTGGCGAACCACCCCTATGCCTTCGAGCATATATCGATAATGCCCGACAGTCACGAAGGGTTCGGCGTGCCGATCGGCGGTGTCTTCGCGGCAAAGGAAGTGGTGCTTCCCAATGCGGTGGGAGTTGATATCGGGTGTGGCATGTGCGCGCTCAGAACATCACTTACCTCCTTAAAACCCGACACCGTTAAACAAATACTGAGTGGCATCCGCTCACTTGTGCCGACGGGCTTCACTCACCACAAACACCCCCAGGATGAGCGCTTCATGCCCGCGGAGCCGCAACACTTCACTTCGAACAGCTATCCGGTAGTAACCCGTGAGTACGAAGCAGCCCTCACACAGGTGGGAACGCTCGGCGGCGGGAACCACTTCATCGAAATTCAGGAGGGCTCCGACGGTTTCATCTGGGTGATGATCCACTCCGGCTCGCGCAATATCGGTCTGCAGGTCGCCGAGCACTATAACAAACTCGCGCGGCAGCTCAACGAAAAATGGAAAAGCAAGGTGCCGCCAAAACACGACCTCGCGTACCTCTTCCTCGACGGCAATGAGGGTCAAACCTACCTCCGCGAAATGAACTACTGCGTGGAATTCGCGCTCGCCAACCGGAAACTGATGATGGAAAGGATAAAAGATGTAGTGGCACATCTCACGGGTGCCTCATTCGATGAGATGATAAATATCGCCCACAACTACGCAGCGATGGAAACCCACTACGGCGAGAGGGTTATGGTCCACCGCAAAGGGGCAACCCTCGCCAACGACGGTACTGTCGGGATAATCCCCGGCAGTCAGGGCACCACTTCATACATTGTAAAGGGGAAGGGGAACCACAAAAGTTTTAACTCATGCTCCCACGGCGCTGGCCGCAAAATGAGCCGCAAACGGGCACAACGCGAGCTCGACATCCACAAGGAAACCCGCGATCTGGAAAAACGGGGCATTATCCACGCCATCCGCTCCCCCCGCGACCTCGATGAAGCCCCCGGCGCCTACAAAGATATCAACACCGTAATGGCCAACCAGCAAGACCTCGTGGAACCTGTGGTTACATTGAAACCACTTGGCGTTATTAAAGGGTAAATGTTAGGTATTAGGTGTTAGGTATTATGGGTTTGGGCCAAAAAAAATTGTGCAATTTCACAAAATGGGATGGTTGAAATCCGTTTTTTATTCGGATATTTCAGCCCTCATCCCTCATCCTTCAGCCAAGACTTAATCCGCCGCGGCGGACTAATACCTGATACCTAATACCTAAAAAAGAAGGTGCATCAACTCTTTATTCACCCATCCCGCCTGGGACTCGTAGTCAACGAAGTAGATCTTAAGGTCGGCCTGACTGGGGTATTCAACAAAATAGATCTTCGTATCAGCCTGTGACTCATACTTTACGAAGAACCACTTCCCGTTGTTCTTTCCCGCCTGCGATTCATACTTCACGCGGTAAACTTTCAGATCGGCCTGCGACTCATAATCAACCACGTAAACCTTAACGTCCGCCTGACTCGGGTATTTCGTAGTGTAGATCTTCTGAGCCTGCACTTCAACAGCAAATGCGATTAAAACCACCATTGATATAAGGATATATTTCACTTTTTCCTCCCAATTAATCCCAAAATTAACTAATTCAAACTTAACAATTATCCGCGAAAATTCGCGTAATCTGTGTCATCCGCGGTCATCAGTATCATACCTCGTACTTCATACATTCAGCCCTCAAAATTCAGCCTTCAGCCCTCAGCCCTCAAAATTCAGCCTCTCTCTCTTCAGCTCAAACTTCTTCACCTGCTCTTCCAACACCGTAACTCCTGTTCCGGGGCCTTCGGGGATGGCGATGTAGCCGTCGGCATCGAGTTCGACCACGGGTGTGACGATGTCTTCCTTGAAGTATCTTCTGGTTTCGGAAGTGTCGCCCGGAAGGGTGAACGCGGATGCAGTCTGAAGGTGGATGTTGAAGGCGCGACCGATACCGGTCTCATCCATTCCGCCCGACCATACGGGTATCCCGTTCTCCTCGCAATACTTCGCGATCCTCACCGCCTCGGCCATGCCGCCGACCCTTCCCTCTTTTATGTTGATGATGCCGCACGCGCCGAGTTCAACGGCCGTAACCGCGTCGTCGAACGAGTGGATCGACTCATCCAGGCAGAGGGGAGTTTTGATGTGTTTCTGCAGTTTCGAGTGGAAATAGATGTCGCTGTATGAAAGGGGTTGCTCGATCATCGTGAGGCCGAACGCGTCAAGTCGCGCGAGGTGCGCCGCGTCGTCGAGGGAGTAGTCGCCGTTCGCGTCAACCATCAGCTGGATATCGGGGAATTTTTCACGGACAGCCGCCACCCACTCGATATCCTTCCCTTTTTTGATCTTCATCTTCACGCGGTGATATTTCAGATCGACCGCCTCCTGAACCGCCTCAAGCAGTTCGGGGATGCTCCCTTTGATGCCGATGCTCATGCCCGACATTATCTTTTTCGGCTCAAATCCGAACAGTTTCCACATCGGCACCCCTTCGAGGCGCGCGATCAGGTCGAGCAGCGCGTTCTCAACGGCGGCTTTCGCCATCATGTTCCCTCGGATGTGTCGCATCTCCTTCTCAAAATCGCTGAAGCTCATCCCCGGCTTTATCACCGGAAGAATGAACTCCTTAATGATGTGCAGCGACGATACCGTCGTCTCCGGACTGTAGAACGGGTCGGGATCGGCAACGCACTCTCCCCACCCCGACACTTCACCCGAGGTCATCTTTATCAGAAGCGCCTCCTTGCAGGTCCAGGTGTAAGAGCTTATGGAAAAAGGAGTTACAAAGGGAAGACTCACGGTTATCGCCTCTATCGAGGTGATGTTGGGGATATTCAGGGTTTCAGGAAGGGGGGATGCATTTTGCATTATTCTGCCTTTTTTCGCTGCGGATTGCAGTTCTGATTTAATTTTTTTCACATCTTTTAATGATTTAAACTCACCTGCTTCGAACTTTTGTAGTATCTCTTTTTCATAGTCATCTAATTTCATACACTGCTCTCATAGATATTTTTTGAGAATCTTCTGCTATAAATTTCGCCATCATCCTCCAAAAAATACGCAAAAAGGGATTGAAATCACAGAAAGAGATTAAGATAAGGTCATTCTCGGTTCGGCTCAAACACAAACTTAACGGCTAAGGTGTCTCATTAAGTAGAGTACCTAATTTGCAGATTGAGTTTGATAAAATATCTATCACCATCTTTAAATACTTTCCCAAATTCATGTCTACCCGAATCAGGAATGTCTAACTTTGAATGATGCATTAGAAAGTCCTGAAATTCATCTTTATCATAAACATGGTAGCAAATTATATCACCATCCTCTTTTACGATGATGAAACCGCCAACAGCAGTATACCGACCATTCCACACTGTTCCGGAAGTCATGCCCAGGGCCATATCCGTCAGCATTGTTCGGAGTTTATGTTCGTAGATTGGATGGCTATTGGATAAATCAAAATGCATTGGATTGAGCTGTTTTAGTAATTCTAAAACAGATATCATTCCGGGTTTTGTTCTACCTGAGTAATAGTAGTACAGAACTTTACCTAAAAGACATGGAAGCAACGAATCAATCATGATTAGATTCTGCTTAAAAACACCACTTTCAACATCACGGAATGCTATCTTGCACCCTTCATTTTCCAATCTTTCAATGCGTGATTTGTACTTTGGTTTTGTATCAAGATCATTAACTATTTCAGGATTGAAGCCCTCTGGCGTGACAATTTCATAAAGAAAATTAGTTGTTTTTCCGGAATTGAATAGTGATGATAAACTTCCTAAAGACGATTTGATGCTAAAGCCCAAATTAGTAGTTAAGTTTGTCCTTGGATCATGAATTCTGAT
>RHKR01000402.1 GCA_008363265.1 Chlorobiota bacterium | reverse complement strand
CTGGGTATCGCATCAATTATTAACGAATGGTGGAAGCATGGAACTCCTCAATCGTCAAAGGGAATTGCTGAATACAATCGGGCTCGCAAAGCCGGGAAATGTACTTAAGGTGCATTATACCAATTTAGGGTTCGGAAACGAAAGCAAACCATTTCACTTCTCTGTAAACATCACAGAAGCCGGCACTGCACTGGAAACGGTGTTCCTTGTGCCCATCTCAACAAAATTCTTTTCTCAGCGACACTTCGTAAAACTTAATCTGGCCAAAAACTCCAATTTGCGGGAGACCGAAGGTGAGGAACTCGACCAGGAGTCCTACGCTCTGATCGCGAAAACCCGCCAGGTAAAGGTCGGGAAACTCTTCGAGCCACCGGCCTCAGACCTGCGAGGGTCGCTTTTTGAAGAGAAGCGAAGAGAAATACTCAAGGTCAGAAAGATCTACCTGCAGGCACAATTTACCAAAAAACAAAGGGGAGGTTCAAAATGAACCAATTACTAAACTCGTTTAGGGAATACTATCTTAACAACGGCAAGCTGGAATGGTCAGCTTACGAAGTGGTTGACGATGTTATCACGATGCTCGTGAAAAAAAATGAGTCAGCGAGTCCCGGGTTTTACACATTCTTTGGATTTCAGAACGCGGACGACTTTACAGGTTATTTTATTGAGCGGTTCTGGGAAGAAAAACTGCAAAAAGACGGGCTCAGATTGATCTGTGACCAGGATGATGACGACGGCGTGAACGCAACGCTCTGGTTCCTGGCAAAACAGTTCAATAATACTGTTTTTGTTACACAGGATGTTGAATCGGCAAAAGATGTTCTGAATACAATTTGTGAGAAATTGTTATCAGCCGGTATGATTCAAATCGCTAATTCCGCATTCAAACGGACATGGGTAATATCCAAAACGAATAACTTCAACCCGGAACAGGCATATGAATTATTTGATGAAAGGTTCAAGAAAAGTGCAAACAAAACAAGTGCACTCGCAGTTGTGCTTCTTGAACTCGAATCTGTAACTGAAACCCGCTATTTCACACTTATCGAGAAAATAACCCCATTTTATGGCAATTTCCGGACTATAATGGTGTCACCAGGTAATGATGGTGATGGACCGGATGATGAAGAAGAAGGTTCAGACGAATTAGAGGGCGGTGTTGATATCGCTGAAGATGATGATGAAGGAGAAGAGAACATTGATGAAGATGAGTTCGGATCAACAAAATTTTCTTCCGGTTCGGAAAAACTGACAAAACTCCTCTCTGATATTATAGAAAACGAGCCGATAGAGCCTGAAAATATCTTCTGCCCGTTCAGAACAAAGCAAAATTTGAAAGATGCCATGAAAGAAGCCGGCATAGAATTCGACCCTGTAAAAACAGAAATCCTAAGAAGACTTGAACTGGACGAGATTAACGCGTTTATGCTTAAGCTTCTTTTGCAGGGGAACAGGCAAGGCCCGGTTGGCAATCAAGCGGTTACACGGATCTGCGAATTGCTTGGCGTGAGTGGTTCAACATATTATGATAAGTTAAAAAGATTTCAGGCCGTTATGTTTGGGCTCAGAGATGATGAGCGGTATGCATCAGAGGATGCGGAGCTCGTCTCGATAATTCAGATGTTTTATAATGTTTACAAAAGGAATTGTGTTTATGAACCTGCTGCTTAAAGAACTGAATTTACGCGAGCTGCCGGAATATCTTGTTTTCAACTCGCGTACCGGCAGCAACTCAGTTGCCGAGCAAGAGTTGGTGGAAAGGCTGAAGAACCTCCCCTTTAATGCCCCTAAGTTCAACATCCCGTTACCTGAAACCGATCAGGAAAGGCGAACCGCAAGGATCAAACGCCTTCAGCAACTTGCCGAAAAATCATGCCCTGAACCCAGGGCAGAAACTCTGATCGAATCTGCAGACACAGATGAAGATGAGGGGATGGAGCCTGCTGCCGGACAGATCTGGTCGGTTAAGAGGTTCCTGGGATCTGCTCACGGACTTGATGTACTCCCGATCGCGAAGCCTCAGTATATTTTCCTTCTTACCAACCCTGCTCCGCTTACCCAAGACGAGGCCCCCGGTTCAGATTTTCTCAGGAAGTATATTGACGACCGGTTCGTTGAGTTTCTTCCCGTTTCGATCCACACTGAGTTCGCGAATCAGTATGATGTCTTCTTTCCATCGGGTAATGAGATACTGAGTGTCGGCTTTATGGTCGAGACCCAGATAAATTCGGTGTGTCTTGTGCAGGATCTCGACCGCTGTTTCGGAACCGTTACTGAAGAACAAGCCGAAAAGATCCTTAACACCTATTTCTTCGCGCACAAGATGGGACATGATCCGGATCTTTACAGCATCACTGAGACCGGGACTGATTCCTACGCTGTGGACTCCGTCTTTAATCAGTACAAAGAGATCGAGTTCGAAAACGCTCAGATCGTTGCAGAGCCGGTGGAGCTTTTGCAGGAGAAGCTCTCAGGACTGTCGATAAAAGTCGCAGCGGCCGCAGTAGTGAACATAATCCTTGCTATCCAACGGGCTCAGACCAGAAAAGCCGCTGCAGCCACAAACAATGTTGATGTGGCGGCATATGAACCCGATCTTGTACAGGAGATCCACAAGGATGAAAATCTTCTGATCGCTGTGAACCGGTATGATGCACTCGGGTACTACTTTAATATTATAGTCGCGAGTGAGATCTGTGATGGAACCTTCGACTTCAAAGTGAGCAACGCCGGAAACGACAGCCTTGTGATCGAAAGAAAAGGGCGAAAAGCGGGTGAATACTTCTTCGAATTCGACTCCGAAATGAAGACCGGTCTCTACGATATCTCGATCATTTCAGGCTCCGGCACTCTGTTCGAAGGCTCCATTCTCCTGGAGGTCGAATGAATGAGCTGATTGAAAAGGTAAAGCAATTTCTTTCTACCGGGAGACACAATTCAGCCATAAGGGCCATTTTAGAAGCGCTGCAGACCAGTAAGGGCATTGAGAGGGAAAGACTGAAAACCCAACTTCAGGTTTTACTCCTAAACGATGAAGTAAAGTTAGCCCTCGACGATGAAATGCGCGCTACTCTCGCCGGTGAAGACATGCTGCCCGGCTTTGAACTCATACCTGACAAGTATCACTTCACCGGCAAAGCGGCATTCCCCGTCTTCAACGAGAGCGGCTGCAGGATAGCAATGCTTAATTGTGAGCAGAAACATGAAAATAAAATAATAGACTTTAGAGCAGACTCTGCAACCAAAGGGACTTTTTACACGGCTGTG
>RHKR01000401.1 GCA_008363265.1 Chlorobiota bacterium | reverse complement strand
GCATCACCAACACCAGTATTGACTTCGTAAAAAGCACCGGCACTTCTCTGATGATCTCAGTGGATTGCGGCATCACCGCGGTTGATGAGGCTGCCTACGCCAATACCCTTGGCATCGATATGATCATATGCGATCATCATCAGCCAAGGGAAGTGCTGCCTCCGGCATTTGCCGTGCTCGATCCCCTTAAACCCGGATGCAACTACCCGTTCAAATATCTCTCAGGCGCGGGTGTCGCGTTCAAACTCGCTCAGGCAGTGGCGGCCCTTTTGGGAAACCAGCAATTACCCCTGAAATATCTCGATCTTGTAGCGATGGCAGGTGCCGCGGATATCGTTCCGCTTACGGATGAAAACCGTATCCTTGTTATGTACGGACTTGATCTCCTGAACAGGTCACCACGTCCGGGACTGCTGGCCCTCATGCGCGCTACTCGAATCGAACCAGGTCAGTTGAACGCGGGTCAGGTGGTCTTCTCGATAGCGCCGAGGATCAATGCCGCCGGCCGCCTCGGTGACGCAAAGATCGCGGTTGAACTCCTGATGACGGAAGACATTGCCCGGGGGGAAGAACTCTCTGCAATGCTTGAAACTGAAAACTGGGAGAGAAGAAAACTTGATGAGGAAACCCTCACTTCGGCTCTCGACAAGGTTCTGAGCGTCCACGATCTCGACAAGGATATGGCGCTCGTACTTCACGAAGAGGAGTGGCATCCGGGAGTGATCGGAATTGTAGCTTCCCGTCTGGTTGAGCTCTATTACCGACCAACAGTCATGCTCACCACCATCGACGGTGTGGCTAAAGGCTCCGCAAGATCGATCCCCAACTTCAACATCTATGAAGCACTTCAGCAGTGCGGTGACCTCCTGAACCATTACGGCGGACATCAGGCCGCGGCCGGACTCTCGATCGATATCGTTAACATCCCCGAGTTCCGCAGAAGATTCAACCTCCTTGCCAAAGAGCAGATCAACAACGACGATCTCATCCCCCAGATCGAGATCGATGCCAAAATAAAACTGTCTGAAATAACCCCGAAATTCCTTCGTGTTCTTCATCAGTTCGCTCCGTTCGGGCCTGAAAACCCACGACCTGTCTTCCTCTCCGAGGGGGTTTCGCACACCGGTTTTGTGAGGAAAGTGGGTCATAACCACCTCCTTCTTCAGATCAAACAGAACGGGAACGACAAGGTTTTCGATGCCATCGGCTTCAATCTCGGCCATTACGAGGAACAGGTCCGTGACCGCAATACGACAATCGATATAGTCTATACGATCGAAAACACCGGGAAGGAATGCAAACCTCATCCGCAACTGCGGATAAAAGACCTTAGAGTTAGTGGTTAGAGGTTAGTGGTTAGTGGTGAGCCGCCGCGTCGGAATCAGCGATGATCTGCCGCGTCGGAATGGGTGAGGTATTATGAGTTCTCTCTGCGTTAATCAGTTAAATCTGCGTGTATCTGCGTACTCAAAAAAAATCCTTGGAATCCGTGCTAAATCCGTGAAATCCGCGTAACTTTCTCCACACTATACACTCTACACTCTACACTACTTTACCGCCACAACAACCTGCACGATACCAAAAGTAAACAGGTGCCTGTCAACTTTTTTAAAGCCGGCTTCTTTGAATAGTTTCACAAGATCGACGTTCCTGTCGAAATCTTCAACTGAGTCGGGCAGATAATCATACGCCATCGGATGTCCCGAGACGATCTTCCCCACCATCGGTAAAATATTCTTAAAATAGAATTTGTAGAGAGCCTTGAAGAAAGGGTTCTTCGGCATGGCGAATTCGAGGACAGTCGCCCTTCCACCGGTTGAGATTACACGGTTAAACTCGCGGAATGCCAACGGAATATCGTAGAAATTTCTCACCCCGAATGCCACGGTGATGTTCGTTACAGAGTCTTTTTTAAGGGGGATGTACTCCGCGGCTGTCTGAAAATTCTTCTGATTTATCCAGTCAACCTTTTTGTTGAAGAGTGAGAGCATATTGTATGAAAAATCGGCACCGAATATCTTTGTTACACCATATTTTCTCGCTTGTATCGCCACATCTCCCGTGCCGCAGGCCATATCGAGCAGGATGGTATCCTTTCCGATCTTGCTCAGTTTTAGTGCTTTCTTCCTCCAGTAGGTATCCACTCCAGCGCTCAGTACCCTGTTAAGCAGGTCGTACCGCGACGCGATCGAGTCGAACATCTTTTTTACTTCAATTTTCTTTTCTTCTTTTGCAAATAACGAGGTTGACATCTTTTCTCAAATTTTTCAATACAAGTATAACAAAGATCAGAGCCGATCTGTTTCAATCGCGTCAGACATTGTGTTCGCGAGGTGGATAAATTCTTCAGGTGTGAGTTGCTCGGCCCTTCTTCCCAGATCGATGGGTGGAGTGTAGCCCTCGGGGAGTGTCTCCAAGACTGGTGAGAGAGCGTTCCTGAGCGTCTTCCGGCGCTGATTAAAGGCAGTGCGGACTACTTTCCTGAAGAGCTTGTGGTCTTTTATCCGGTTCTCATCCTGATCGAACCTCAAACTGATAATCGCTGAATCCACCTTTGGCTTGGGAAAGAAAACGGTTGACGGCACTTTGAAATGATACGTAAGAGTGGCATAAACTCCCAGGACAACGCTCAGGATTCCGTATTCCTTGTTGTTCGGGGGTGCGGTTATCCTGCGCGCCACTTCGAGCTGAACCATCAGCATAACGTCCTTCACGTGCTCCCGCTCTTCCAGGAGTTTGAATATTATCGGCGTGGTAATGTTGTAGGGGATGTTCCCGATCACCCGGAGCTGCTTCCCCGCCGCCACTTCCTTAAGCCACAATTCCATGAAATCCCCCTCAATTATCTCAAGTGAAGGGTATTTCTCATGCAGCAGTTCGATCGCGCGGGTGTCGATCTCAACCACGCGGAGGTCGCATCCGCTGTTCAGCAGTTTTTCGGTGATCGCCCCTTTTCCGGGACCTATCTCGAGCACGGTGTCATCCTGACCGGGGGCGAAGGCTTCGACTATTTTACTGATGTAGCGCGGGTCGGTGAGAAAGTTCTGGCCAAATCTTTTTAGGGGCTTCAATGTTTCGCGGGTTTTTCTATTTTTATATCTTTATTATCAGAATTTTGTAAAATCAGTCCGAAACTTACAAAGAATACCTGACTTCGCTGTCAGTATCCAAAAATCCAAACAAAGGAAAAGCCGTGGAACCGAAATTTGTCGTCAGCCTGGATGTGGGCGGTACCAAGAAACTCGCAGCCGTTGTTAATTCGAACGATGGTG
>RHKR01000400.1 GCA_008363265.1 Chlorobiota bacterium | reverse complement strand
CCTGGGCTCGACAATTCCCTGCCGGCATCCTGGAGGGGAGGAAAACTCCTCGGTACACCGTCGCAAAGGAATGATATTTACACTGAACTTAAAGGTGAGGGCGATGTGCCTTCCTCATATTCTCTCAGCCAGAACTTCCCGAATCCGTTCAATCCGGAGACTAAAATTCTCGTGACACTTCCGGAGAGGTGCAGCATCAAAATAACTGTCTATGACGTTATAGGGAATGAAGTGGCGGTGATAGCTGAAGGTGAGTTTATGCCCGGTGGCCACGAATTCGTGTTTGATGGGAGCAACCTGACAAGCGGCGTATATTTTTACCGCATATCTGCAGAGAAATTCAATGCTGTCAGGAAAATGCTTTTGCTGAAATAAATGCTTCCTGCCGCTTCAGCGGGAGAGAGCGTGGTCAACGAGTGCTTTCAGGGCGCTGCGCGTGAATGGCTTGGAAATGTAGTCTGTACATCCTGCCTCGAGGAAAACCTCCCGGTCACCCACCATCGCGTACGCCGTCACTGCGATCACAGGGATTCCTTTATACCCGGGCATCTTCTTGAGTTCATCGAGTATGGTAAACCCGGTTACCCCTTTGCCAAGATTGATATCAAGCAGGATAACAGGATAGACATGTTCTCTGATCATTTTCAGTGCCTCGGTTACCGTGCGGGCGGTTTCAACTATATATTTCTCTTTGAGAAATGCCTGTGTGACATCGAGAGTGACCTCGTCGTCATCGACCATCATAATTCTCTGCCTGTTGTCAGTGAGATCATGTTTCTCTTTATTGCTGTTCATGACAGTTCCGTCTTCTTTTCTTAATTTTCATTTCCACAAGGGATTTCAACCACAAACTCAGAGCCTTCACCGGGGCTGCTCGTCACGCTTATGGTACCGCCCATTTTACTGATAAACTTTCTGGAGATGGATAAACCAAGTCCCGAACCTTCAAAATTCCTGTCCCAACCTTCGCTGGCCTGCCTGAACTCCTCCCAGATCTGCTCCATGTGCTCAGCCGCGATGCCGATACCTGTGTCCTTAACACTTAACCTTAGCCACTCCTGATCCCCTTCCCTGATTTCCTTGCCGAGATTCACAGTAACTTTCCCTTTAAATGTGAACTTTATGGCATTGTCAACAAGATCGCTTATAACCTGCTCAAGCAACCTAACCTCCACCATGCAAGTGGTCGACTCTGATAACAGATTATACTCCAGTTCAAGCCCTTTCTGCGCGGCAACCTCCCTGTAGTGTGAAACCAAATGACTGACCATCAGATTTACATCGGTCCGGGTCAGTTTCAGGCCGTTCCGGTCAGTCTCCATGCTTGAAACATCAAGGATCAGACTGAGAGTCTTCATGAGCCGCGAAGCTGACCGGTGTATTATTTCACCTGTCTTCCTGATCTCATCGTCGTGCGACCGCTCTCTCATCAACTCCGCATAGCCGAGAATCCCTATCATCGGGGTTCTGAGTTCATGGCTCATATTAGCGAGGAAGTTGCTCTTGAGCCTGTTCGCCTCTTCCGCCTTTTCCTTGGCCTCGAGGATTTTCTGCTCGGCTTTTTTTAGCTCGGTAATGTCAACAGCTAAACCTATCACCACTTCTTCCCCATTATATTTACCTTTGTAGAGCTTCACAAGGGCATTGAACACCTCACCGTCTTTTCTCATTCCGATAAACTCAAACTCGGGCATTTCTCCCGCTTCCAACTGTTTAAGCCGTTCCTCTGTCTCATAATTACAGTCACATTCCGGGGCATGAAGCTTTATGGGCCTCATCCCGAGGAGTTCCTCGCGGGTATAACCGAACATCCGCTCTGTTCCGGGGTTTACCTCGATATACTCCCACTTAAAATTCTGTATGGTGATAGCTTCATTCACCGTGTTGAAAAGGCCGCGGAAGTTCTTTTCACGCTCAGCGACCAGCTCAACCATGTTCCGGCGCTCTTCGCCAACGAGTAAAAGCCATCCAAGAAGTGTTGTACCAACAGGGTAGATCAGAATGACCGGCAAGTAGATGGTTTCCAGTACTATCGCTCTTTTTGCATCAGGCAACAGTACAGTGCAGGCAAGCATTCCGGCGTGAACTACCAAACCGAACACATAAACTTCACTGAGCGAGAGGGTGGCAATCTTCTTGTATCTGAAGTGTCTCCAAAGTAAACCGGTGATCCCTGAAACCAGAACGACAGCCGTTCCCATCACTACTCCATCACCTCCGCTGTAGACCCTGTATGCGACCATGACGGCCATGCCGATAATAGTGGGGATCGTACCGAAAAAGAGCCCCGAGATAGAGATAAGTACCGAACGGGTATCGAAGACAATTCCCTCGGAAAGTACCCATGGGGTACCCATCAGTAGCAATGCTATTGCACCAGTACTCAGTCCGATCAGAACTTGTTTTATGTAGTCATTCTTGATAACGGAGGATCTTCTGAAGAAATCATAGATAAGGCCTGAGGCAACCAGCAGTGCTGTGTTTTGGACCAAACCGGTAAAGATCGAGGTGTTCATACGCAGTTGTCTAAAGTATCCACGGTATTAACCGGAGATTGTGGAAATTGTAATTCTATCGCACCTTAATATAATGAATATCCCGCAATTTTGACGGGTTTACAATCAGAGTCTTTAAAAAGAAAAAAGCCCTGAGTCATACTCAAGGCTTTTCATTGCTGCCCCGCCAGGGGTCGAACCTGGGCTCTTCTGATCCAGAGTCAGACGTGTTGCCAATTACACCACAGGGCAATTTTTAATAAATCAGACTACAAATATAACATCCGGGGATTTAAAAAACAAAAAGGCTGCACCTGATTTGCAGCCTTTTTGAGAAAATTTAACCTTTCGACTAATCGAATCTCCATCTGGCACCGAGTGAGACCGACACCCTCTTTGCCTTCGCGGGCGAAAAAAGATACTGGAAATCACTGGTAGCGCCGTCAAAGTAGATCTTCCATATCTTGAAACCGCCACCGAACGACCAGCTTGGTATGTCACTTCCGCCTGTCGAGAATCCTGTACGGAACCATGGGAGCCACGAGGCCTTTGGGTTCCATTCCATACCCATCGACCATCTCGGCTTGGTGCTGTTTCCGGGTTCATTATTGAAACCGAAGTTAAGATCGGAAGCGAACAGCCAGGAACCGCTTGAACCGGAAGTGGTGAATGCCAAACCAAACCTTAAAGCTCCGGGCAGGGATGTGCTGAACTCACCCGTAGGTTGAGCCTTACCTTTCAGCAGATTGGTAAGTGAATCCCTCTGCTTCTGGTCGAGAATGTCG
>RHKR01000399.1 GCA_008363265.1 Chlorobiota bacterium | reverse complement strand
GCGAAACTTATTGCGGCGTTTGTGATATCCTTTATCTTCCTAAATGAGACCGGTTCAAGCAGAACTGATGCAGTGACCGTTTCACTCTTACCTTTGGCGAGTGTAACGGTGGCGGTAATATCGTTCTCTTTGCCGCTCGCTTTTGCGATCTCCTTCAATACTTCGGCAGCGTCGTCGGGAACCTTGAACGAGACTCCGATCTCCTCTTTGGTCTGTTTTTCAAGGGGGATTGAAGCGGTCAGGGTTGTGTTGACGGCCACCCCGAAATGGCGGGAGAGAGTGACGGAGTCGAGCACCACTTCAGCTTTGCCATCGGCGGTTTCGGTTACAGTTACTGTTACGGGCACGCCGTTCTTGTGGCGGGAAGTGGCAGTATCCGCCGCGTCATAGTAAACGGCGGAAAGGAAACCAAGAAAGATCAGTATGGCCCAGATGTAATTGAGCATCCGCGTTCTCCTGTTTAGTTCGCTTCGGGGGTTAGATTAATGATGAAGGGGAGATTGCTCAGCCCCGCCTTGTTGGTCACGATAACTTTAACTTCTGTTTCCCGCTTGAAGGCATCACCCAGATCAAGAGTGATTACATTGTTCGCAAATTTTATTTTTTCCACGGGAAGTGGTTCTTTATTGGCGAATGCCCTGATGTTCCACGGTTCAACGGGTTGCTTTGAATTGACCGCTATCTCAAGGGTTTTTTTCCCGCTTTTTATGGTGTTAGATTTCAGATTTAACGCAGGAACAGGCGCCCTAAAATACTTCCCAAGCCCTTTGAAGATACCCCAGGCCTCCATTTTATTGTACAGGGTGTCGGCGAGCCTGATCTCTTCATTTAGGTTGGTGAAGAAGGAACATTCAACAAGGATCGCGGGCATGTTGATGGTTCTAAGTACCGCGAAACCGTCGCCGGGATAGATAAGATAGTCGGAAATGGTGCCGTCGAATGAGGCCAGACCCGCGGGCCGGCCCGTGTTGAAGGCGAGATCACGGTTAACGAACTTGGCCATGTCACGGTTCGAGGGGTGGTGTTCGTAGTCTTCCTCGGTGGCGTGGTAGTAAGTTGAAGTGTAGTTAGTGAACCTGTCGCTCGGTTTGCCGGGCGCGTTATGGTGAATTGAAATGAAGTATTGCGCGCCTGAATTGTTGGCCATCAACGGACGCTGTTTAAGCTCTACCGTCTGATCGGTTTCGCGTGACATGATCACTTTCGCGCCTGCTTTAACAAGCATTTCACGCAGGTACAGCCCCACTTTCAGGTTGATATCGGCCTCAGTTACCAGGCCGTTCGGACTTTTATTTTTCCTGTCACTTCCGCCGTGACCGGGATCGAGAAAAATCGTCTTTCCCGTGAAAGCGGAGGCGAATGAGGCAATAACCGAATCGTGTTTTGCGGCATCGGCGATGTCGGGCGGCACATCAAAGAGAGAGCACGCGCTGTTAGTGCTCTCCGAAACCGTGGCGCAGCCGGTAAAAAGAAAGACCGCTCCAAGTGGAACGGCCAAAAATGTGAAAAGTCTCGATAAAAATCTTCTGCTTGATCTCATTAATTGATTCATTCTTGAAGTTCGTGCGCGAGGCACCGGCCCGTGTTGAAACTGAACCTGCACTCTCCGCAATGTGATGTGTTTTTGCTGAATTCGCCCGAAGCGAAAGAACCCCTTAACGCCGTTATCAGTGAATTGATCTTTTCCTCGACAGCCGACAATTCCGCGCGTGTGACCGTTTCAGGCTTCACCACCTCCGGATCGGAGAGGAAAACGAGCTGTAATTCGAATTTATCGACCGTTTTGTAGACCTGACTGCAGATGTACGCGTAGAACCTTAACTGCTCGCGGTAACGGTCGAGCGAATGAGCGGGATCGCGGTCGGTCTTGTAATCAATTATTACGATCCTGTCCTCTAATATAACCAACTTGTCGATAACTCCCATCAGGTAAAAGTCGCTATAACGAATGAAAAGTTCTTCCTCGTTGCGTGAGCCTGTATAGCCGGAAATCGTTTTTGCTGTCGCGGTCGCGAGGTACTTTGTAAGAATCTCAACCGGGCGGCGGATCAGCGTATCCCTGCTTTTGGCGAGTGTTGGGTTATCTCCGATCAGGGAATCGGTAATCGCGGTTACAGTAGAGAGAAGTGTCGCGTCACCCGGAGCTGCCAGATATTCGTGGACGATAGTACCGATAGCGGCGCCAAGGTTTCCTGTTGGCGCGCTCGGGAGTTCACCCTCGTTTTTGGCCAAACCGTTGTCATCTGCGGGATCGTAGGGAGTTTCGGGCTCATCTTCCGGGGTCATGAAGAATTCTTCAAGCCCCGGGATGCCCGCGAGACCTGAGATGTAGGTAAGGTAGTATTTGAATGGGCACTGATTAAATGTGAGGTATTTTGATGCGGAAATTATCTCTCCCGAATACTTTTTGCCGATGCTATCCTTCATAACCACAGGTGTGACCGTTCCGGCTTTTTGGGGGGGCTGAAAGGATGGTGTCTCAGAATCCGGGGCGGTTTCGATAAGCTGAATTTTTATATCCACTTCTTCCAAAGTTTCTTCATGGTGTTTGTCATCCTCTGCATAAGCAATTGTCAGGGGTCCCGCGGTCAGAGGGAAATCCTCCTGAGGCAAAGAATCCCAGCCCATTCCTGTCATAAACATGGAAAGGAACGAGTTCTTGGTCACCTTATCAGACTTGACCGAGGCGGAAATGAAAAGGTTATTCGCCGCGCGTGTTACCGCGACATAGAAAACCCGTTTTGCTTCTTCCAGTTCGACCTGGGATCTCAGATATCCTGCCATATCGTAGTGCATTGTGGGGACATTGGAAAAGTATATATCGCCTGTTTCGGAGACTTTGAAGATCAAACCCAGATCCTTGTGAAGAGCGAGGTCAATTTTGTTGTTGTTGTGAGACCCATCCGCGGCGTCGCCACATCCGAAGAGATAGACCGTGGTGAACTCAAGACCTTTCGACTGATGGATGGTCATCAGTTTCACGCTGTTTTCCGAATCGGAGAAGGGAGCCTGGGATTCCTGATCTTCGGTGAGGATGAGATCAGAGAGCCACTCCCTGAAATCATGGATCGAGTTGAACCGGAAACTGTCGAAAGCCACCGATTGAGCTACCAGTTTCTTGATATTGGCAAGATTCTGTTTCGCACCGGGCCTCGCACTCATAACAGCGAGGTACGGGGTTCGTGAGAGCATGAAATCGATCACACGGTGGGGTCGTGCTTCTGCAGAAAGAAGGATCAGTTCGTTAAGTGTTTCGAAGGCAAAATGCTTACGGTCTGACTGTGGTCCGGCTAT